>DATFGJ010000488.1:0-3865 GCA_035249585.1 Lacipirellulaceae bacterium | reverse complement strand
GCAGCAATGACGAGCTGTTTTGGGTGTGGGTCCGCCGCAACCAGCCGCCGGCCGTGTACATCTGCCGGCACGAACAATTTGCCACGAGCAACATCCGGCAGCTCATGCCGGTGGAGCCGAGATGGTTGCTGGCGGCCTTGGGGATTGTCGAATTGGATCCGGCGAGCGTTTTCGACGGCCCGCTGCCGCGCGGCGATGGAACGGTGGAGCTGCGCTCGTGGCTGCCGTCGGCGTCGGGCACGCTTCAGCGAGTGACCGTGATCGATGCGCGGCGCGGGTGGGTTGTGGAGCAACACGTGTACGATCAAGCCGGCACGACGCTGTTGGCCAGCGCGGTCGCCGAATCGCACCGCTATTATCCACTGGAGCAGGTGTCGCTGCCCGATCGCATTTCGATTCGATTGCCGGCGAGCGGCCTGGCGTTCAAGATCAACCTGGGCGCGATGCAAATCAACGGGCTGGCGGGCGATCGGCAGCAACTTTGGACGCTGCCGGCGTTTGAGGGATATCCGCAGCATGATCTGGGCGGGGCGGCGCCGGGCATGCCGCTGCCGGGGCAATTGGGCCCGGTGAAGAATAAATACCCGGTTGTGCCGACGGCGCACTCGGGGCACCCGACGAATTCGTACCCGGCCGTTTCGGTTCCTTACACGTCGCCGCAATCGGAGCCGCCGCAGTCAGGAGCAAGGTCATCAATTGGCAGCCCGACGCCCGGTCCGCTTCCGCGCTACGGGTTGCGCCGCTTTTTGCCGCGGACGAACTTTGCGCGCTAGTCGGCGAGAATTGCCACGACTCGGCATGGCGCGCCACTGCCGCCGCCAATCTTCATTGGCAGCGCGATCACTTGGAAGTTGTTGGCCGGCAGATTATTGGGCAGCGCGACATTTTCCAGCGCCGGCACGCCCGCGCGAAACAGCCGCTGGTGGGTCGCGTAATCCTGCGTCTGGCCGTAATCGATGCTGGCGGTGTCGATGCCGACGGCCCGGATTTTTCGGCGCGCGACGAGCCAATCGGCGGCGGCGGAATCAAGACCAGGAAAATGCAGCTTGGCCACCGCAGCACGGCCGGTTTCGCTCGTGCCCAAATACTTTTCGCGGTCTGGCCAATGGGCCGTGTATCCAGTGCGAATCAATACGATCTTGTCATTTAATGTAGTCTGGTTTGCATTTTCCCACGCGCTGAAATCTTCGACCGACACCTGATAATCACGGTCGCCGCGGCATTTGCGACTAACGTCGACGCACGCCGCCGGGCCAATCAATCGCTTGAGCAGAATCTGGTCGACGGTCTGCCCGCCTTTCCAGAAATGAATCGGCGCATCGATGTGCGTTCCGCCATGCTCGGCACACATGAAGCGGTTGGCCACGTAAAAATAGCCGCGCTCGGTGACGCCGGCGGGCCCGCGGAGTAGTTTGAAGCCGTCTTCTGTGGGCCAATAGACGGTCGTTTCGTCGAAGGTGTGCGTGAGGTCGATCAACTGGTTAGCGTCAGCACTTCGCGCTGTGGACGCCGATCCTGCAATTCCGATCAGAACCACCGACCAACTACATTGCCGACAAAATGCAGAGATCATTGCCGCTTGCCTAATACTTCTATTAGAGCCGCGACGGCGCGATGGCCGTTGTGATTCCCGACACGACCGGGGTCGTAATAAACGGTCTGAATACCGAGTTCAGCAGCCGGGGCCAAATTCTTCAGTCGATCATCGACAAACAGAGCCTGTGCCGGAGCAACTCCTAAATCGGCTAGCATGCGTTGGTAGATCCGTGCGTCCGGCTTTCGAATTCCTAGATCGCCGCTAATATACCAGCCATCAATATGTGACTCTAACTCGAACCTCTGGCGGAGTTTTCGCGACCATCGAGGCACGTCGTTCGAAAGACAAACAACTCGTTCGAATTGTGCGGTTGCGGCTTGCAACAGTTCGTGCAATCCGCTCGATAACGTAAGCCTCGTCAAGTACTCATCTTCAAGTTGCGGAGAAGTCCTCACTCGTTGCCAAAACTCGTCCGCTTCGATTTGTCCTAGGCTAGCAAGCAGGTACGCGGCCTCGATATCGGCTGCGTTTTGAATGCCGTTCTTCTCTCGTATGAACGGCACCAATAAGTCAGCAACGTCGTCGCCCACTTTATAAATGACGCCCATCGCATCCAAAACCAGTACTCGCGGAACCGAAATCAGCATGGATGCGAAACACCTAAATCAAGTCTCATACACAATCCGCCCGCGATGCTGGCTGCGGCTGATGCGGTCGGTCGCGTAGAGGCCGGCCAGCACGAATTCGACGCAGGAGGCGCGCACCGCTTCGTTGTCGCTGGCGTTTACTTCGAAGGCCTTGTCCCACACGGGCGGCACGCGCTTCACCAGCGCCGCGTAGTGCGAAGAGGGCAGCATGTCGCCGACCTCGATCTTCACGCCGCGCGAGAAAATCTCCGCGATCTCGGCCAGGCCATGCTTGTCGACGTACTCGCTGAACACCGTGGCGATGGCCTCGGCCAGCACGGCATCGAGGACTTGCCGCTCGTTCATTTGGTGAGAGCCCATCATGTCGAGCTCCAGCTTGCCGAGCGATGAGGCATAAAGGTGGCCGAGGTCACTGATGCGCGGCACGGCGGGCCGCTCGCCGAGCAAGGCCGCGCGTTGCCGCGCGGAGGCGACCATCGTGCGAAAGTTCGCGATCGAAAGCCGCGCACTTACGCCCGACTGCTGATCGACGTATTTCGAGCGGCGAGCGGCACGGCTGATTTCCTCCACGAGCTCCTTCATGAAGTAGGGAACGGTGACGGGGAGCTCGTCATTACCCCCGGCAGAGCCGGAGGCTGTCGTGGTTGCCCCGAAAGTCTCGTCAACCTCTTGCTCGACAATTTGAATCCCCATGTCGCGCTCCAGCGGATAGTGCGTGTGGATGATCGAGCCGATGCGGTCCTTGAGCTGCGGAATCACCTTACCGGAGCGGTTGTAGGTGGCCGGGTTCGCGCTGAACAAGATCAAGACGTCGATGTCGAATTTCACGGGGTAGCCGCGGATCTGCACGTCGCGCTCTTCGAGGATGTTGAAGAGGCCCACCTGCACGAGCTCATCCAGCTCGGGCAGCTCGTTCATGGCGAAGATGCCGCGGTGCAGCCGCGGGATGAGACCGAAGTGCAGGGCATCTTCCATTCCCATGCTGACGCCGGCGGCGAGCTTGGCCGGATCGATTTCGCCGATGATGTCGGCAAACTTCGTGCCGGGCGATAGACGCTCAGCGTAGCGGTCGTCGCGGTGCCACCAGGCGATGGGCACCTCATCGGCGGGTACGCTGGTGACAAGTTGCCGGCCGCGGCGCGTAATCGGCCGGTAAGGATCGTCGTGCACCGGAATGTGCGGGTCGTCGATGTAGGGAATCTCCTCGTCCAGGAACGAAATCATGAGCCGCATCAGCCGGCTCTTTGCCTGGCCTTTCTCACCGAGAAACAGCATGTCGTGCTGGGCCAGGACGGCGATGTTCAGCTCGGGAATGACCGTCTCGTCATAGCCGACGATGCCGGGATAAAGCTCCTCGCCGGCTTGCAGCTTGGCGAGAAAGTTATCGTGAATCTCTTGCTTGACGCTCTTGGATTGCCAGCCGCTGTCGCGAAGTTCGGAAAGCGTGGCGGGCTTGATGGTAGTGGAAGTCGGCATCGGGGCACGCGGCGAGTTCGTAAAATAGGTGCAACCGGTTATTCACCGATTATAGCGCGTTCGGTATCCAGAGGGCAGTGCGGCGATATCGGCCGCTCCCGGGGGCACCGGGCAACTTACTCATCCGTCACGCAGCCTTCGCTGGCACTCTTTACGTTCTTGATGTATTTGTAGAGCGTGCCTCGCGTGGCCTTGTAGGGCGGGG
>DATFGJ010000487.1:0-9084 GCA_035249585.1 Lacipirellulaceae bacterium | reverse complement strand
CGGAGACTCGGAAGAACAGATCACTGAAGCCGGGACGCTGCTATACAAGGGCGTCGACGACAGCGCGTCGCTGTTAAGCGTCACTTTTTCGCCACAGTCGGATCGGATTCTCACCAGTTCCACCGACAATAGCGCGCAGGTTTGGTCGCTTGATCGACCGGGCGAGCCGATCGTCACCATCAAGGCCAACGTGGCGGGTCCTGTCTGGCAAGCGCGCTTTTCGCCGAACGGTGATCGAATCGTTACGGCCAGCCACGATGAGCGCGTAAAAGTCTGGAGTGCCGAAGGGCAATTACTGCGCGAGCTCGACGGCCACCGCGGGCCGGTGTATGCAGCCGAGTTTTCGCCTGACGGAAACTTCGTTGTCTCCGGCGGCCGCGATCGCCGGCTTCTCGTTTGGGATCTGCGGTCGGCGAACAAGGCCGACTCCCCCAGAGAGATCATCCAGGCTCGGCTGACCGCGGTCGCGGAGGAATCGATCCAAAGCGAGGGTCAATTCCAGCAGCTTGGCGAACATTCGGCCGCCATTCGCGCCATTTCGTTCGCGCCGCAAGGCGGCATGCTAGCAAGCGCAAGCGACGACAACACGGTGCGTATCTGGAACATCAGCCAAGGGCTGGAAAATGTGAGCGCCGACGCAAACCGGCTGATCAAGACGCTTCGCGGCCACGGCGGCTGGGTCCGCTCGTGCGTTGCGGCGGCGGATAACGAGCACGTTCTGTCGGGCTCCTACGACGGCCAGGTGTTCCTGTGGAACTGGTCGAAATACGCGTTCCCGCGCGTGCTGCGTGCGGCGTCGGACAGCGCAGTGAGCGACATTCGCTACACGTCTTCAGCCGCCTCGCCGGACGCGCGATGGATTGCCACGGCATCGGAGAACGGCGAAGTCACGGTTTGGGACATGCAGAATTTACAGGATCCAGCGTCGCAATCGCTGCGCGAGGGCCACGATTGGCAGGCCACGACCGCGGCGTACTTCAACGGCGGGAGCCGGCTCCTCACTTCCGGCGGCGATAACGCCACGGTGGTTTGGGATGCGCGGCTGGGCAATCAGCTTTTCCGGCTCGGCGGGTGGAATACGCGCGGCGGCACCGGTTGGCGCGGCATCAGCGCGGTGTCACAGAGCGGCCGATGGATCGCCACCGGCAGCGACGCCAGCGACGACAATGACGACGAAGCCGTGCTGGCCAAGCTTTGGGATGCGGAGACGGGCCGCTTAATCGCGGCACTCAAAGTTCCGAACCGAAAGGAACGGCCCGAAGCCACCGCAATTGCCTTCGCGCCGAACGATGCAACATTATTCGTCGGGGATCAGCGCGGCAGGTGTTACGTTTTCACGATGAACGAAAACTATCCGCATTGGTCGTTCCCAGGGCACGCGAGTAAGGTGAGCGCGGCGCGTTTCTTGTCGAACGGCCGGCTGCTCACGGCCAGCTCGGACGGGACCGTCGCCAAGTGGAACGTGGACGAGCAGACGGCCTCGCCGCCGCGCGAAATGACGCTTCGTCACGACGACCGCGTGATGGCGATGGACGTTTCCAGCGACGAGAGGCTTCTCGTCACGGCCGCGGACACCAAGCGCGACGACACGGCAGTGCGGTTGTGGGACCTCGCCGCAGACGGCGCCGGAGGATCTGCCGAGGAGATTCGCACGTTGCCGAAGGCCGCCGTCGGTTCGCTTGAAGTGCGCTCCGTGGCAATGCACCCGACGGAACGACATGCGCTCGTCACGCTGTTTGAGAAAACGAAATCGAAGTACCACGTTGCCCGATGGGATTGGGAAGCCGGCCAACAATTGCGCCCTGTGCTTGCGGGTTTGCACGATACGTCGATGGCGTTTTATGCGCCGGGTCGCGAGGACGCGATTCTCACCGTCGGCGGCCGCGGCGCGCGGCTGCGTCTGGCCAGTCAGACAAGCAGCGCGGTGCAGATGTCCTATCGGTCGCCATCGCGGGTCCAATCTGTGGCGTTTTCGCCGGACAGTCGATTGCTGGCGGCGGCCGGCGACGCCGACGGCTCCATCAAGCTGTGGCGCTTGGATGAAGCGACCGGCCAGTGGGTCGCTGAGCGAAAACTAATCGGTCAGCATCAAGGCGAGGTGCGCAGCGTCACGTTCCATTCGGCCGACAGCGCCATGCTGCTCTCGGCCGGCGCCGATGGGAGCGTCAAGCTTTGGCAGCGTGGTGCCGACGATTGGCAGGTGACGAGGACATTTGGCGAGGGTCAAACCGCGCCGGTGATGCAGGCCATCTTTTCGCCAGCCGCGGAGGACGGATCGGTCGAGGTGCTTGCCGCATACCACGATGGGAAGCTTCGCGTGTGGAGTACGAGCGGCGAACTCGCGCGAGAAATTGCGCACAGCGGGCCAGTGCAGTGCGTCGCCATATCAAAGGACCGGGCATGGATCGTTGCCGGCGCCGGCAATCAAGTCCTCGTTTGGAGTCAAACGGAGCCCAAGGATACGCCGGATGCAACCCTCAGCGGACATTTTGCCGAGGTCACGTCGCTGGCGTTTTCAACAAACGGCTTGCGTTTGATCACTGCCGGCAGGGATCGCAACGTGAAACTTTGGGATACCAGTCCGTGGGGCGTCGATGGGGCCAGCCCCGCGCAGACCTATCTTGGTGAGCTTCTCACGTTGGAGGGGCACGCCGACGCCGTGATGTCGATCTGCCTCTTCGCGCATCCGGTGTACCCTTCGATTGTAACCGCCGGCTCAGATGGCCAGGCGATCCTATGGCCGAGCATCGATTGGCGCGCGGCGCCGGTCCAGGCGCTCGGTCGCCGATAGTCGAAGCAGTAACGCAAATGATCTTCGAAGCCGGCGATTGATTCGCCGGCTTTTTTTATGATTTTAGCCCGACGAGCCAGCGAGGAAGCGGCAGCCTTTTCCATCGCTTGCGCTGCGGGCTGGTGTGGGAATACAATCAGCGTTTGGAGTGACCGACCATTCATACCCTAGCCAAATGCATCTTGTTGCCGTAAATTGACGAGTCCTTACTCGGCGACATTCGTTGCCGACACGCAGCGGCCGTTGCCGGCGGCACGAGACCTTCAACTTTGGAGACATGCACGATGAATCCACGTAGTAGTCGGTCCGAGGAGACTCAAGGCCGGTGGGCGCACCATCCGAAACGTCTCGCGGTCCTCTTAATCGCATTTACATGCGTATCGGTCAGCGGGTGTCGACCGGATGCTAAAACCGACGCATCCGATGCGTCGCAGGCAGATGAAGCGGCTTCCGAATCGCGCGATACCACAGCGAGCTCCACCGAGGAGGATCAACCGATGTCCAGGCAAGGTCCCCAGGCCGCCGGGAATTCAATGAAGCTCGTAAAAGCGCCATTTGGAAAGCTCGAGGACGGCCGCGAAGTCACGCAGTTCAGCCTTGCCAACGCCAACGGCCTCACGATGAAGCTGATCGACTATGGCGCGATCGTCGTCTCTCTCGAAACGCCCGATCGCAACGGCAAGAAGGTGAACATCAACTTAGGCTTCCCGAATCTTGCCGGCTACGAGGAGCGGCACCCTTATTTCGGATCCACCGTGGGACGTTACGCGAACCGCATCGCCGGCGCGAAATTCACGCTCGACGGCACGGAGTACACGCTACTGGCCAACAACAACGGCAACCATCTTCACGGCGGCGAGAAGGGGCTCGACAAGGTGCTGTGGAAAGCCGAGCCGATTCAAACCGAGGATTCGGTGGGCGTCAAGTTTACCTATGACAGCCCCGACGGCGAAGAAGGCTATCCGGGAAAACTGAGCATCGCGGCGACCTACGTCCTCAACAACAACGACGAGCTCGTGATCACTTTCGACGCCAGGACCGATAAGCCCACGCCCGTGAATCTCACGAATCACAACTATTGGAACCTGTCCGGCGCGGGCAGCGGCACGATCCTGGATCATGAGCTGACGATCAATGCCGACAAATACCTGCCTGTCGATGAGGGCCTGATCCCGACGGGCGAGCTGGCCGACGTCGCCGGCACGCCGCTCGATTTTCGCCAGCCGCACAAAGTGGGCGAGCGCATCAAGCAATTGACCAACACGCCCCAAGGCTACGACCACTGCTTCGTGCTTAATAAGCGAGCGGCAGGCGAGAAAAGCTTGGCGGCGCGCGTGCGCGATCCGAAGTCGGGCCGCGTCATGGAGATTTACACGACGCAGCCGGCCATCCAATTCTATTCGGGCAACTTCCTCGACGGCCAACCGGCCAGCGGCGGCTATCCGCAGTATGCTGCACTCTGCCTGGAGACGCAGCATTATCCCGATTCGCCGAATCAGGAAGATTTTCCCAACACAATTCTGCGCCCGGGCGAAACCTACCATCACGAAACGGTGCACAAGTTTTCCGCGGAATGATGCGCGCAAATTTGCGACGATCGTTAGAAGATAGGCTCACGGGAGAGGCGCTGAGTACGCGGAGGAAGACGAAGTTGGACGTGGCCGAGTTGCCGCTGTTGCTCGAGTACCTTGAGTCCGTCCGAAATGCGGAGAACTCTCGGAGTTTGGAGAAACGTGGTTGGCGCTCGAGGATTTAAGGGCCGCGATTGATGAGGTATGTCGTTGCAGCGGTGATCGCGTTTTTGGCGATTATCGCGTTTCTGGCATATTGGCGATTCTCCGGCAAATATCGCCAAGGAATGGGTTTTCTCGAATACGTCCGAAATCCCAGGGCGCCTCAGCAGTTAGCGGACGAGCTCTCCGAATGGCACTCGGCAATTGCCCGTTTGGCTACGCGCCCTCCCAAAGAGTTGGTCGCGATGCTGCTCAAGGACGCAGATCAGTTTGGCTTGGCATCCCGTGCGATTCGCGAAGCCGGCCCTCATGTTGTTCCGGCTCTTTTGGAAGCAATCAACGACCCTAATTTCCGAGGAGGGAAGCAAGTTGGTCCATTCGGTGAGCCGCGTGAACCACTGGAAACGGTTTTAAGTTGTCTGGAGGCATATGCACCGTCGCAAGCGGTATCGGTTGTTGCACCTCTCGTTGACGACCAAAGCCACGATATTCGCAGACAGGCGGCGTCACTGCTTGGATCGATTGGCGCGGACGATGCAATCACCCTATTACAACGGCTGCTCTCAGATGAAGATGACTACGTTCGCAGCTCTGCAATGCGAGGCATAATTGCGGCGACGATCGCAGGGAGGGCAACTCCCCGTTTCAAGGCCGCGATGTACGAGGCAGTAAAGCCGCTGGTTTTCCGTCGCGACCCGACGGTGGGCGGAGAAGGCCCGCGATGTTTGTTGCTACTCGACCGCCGAGCAGCAATTGCATTTCTGACTGACGAAAACAATTTGTCAGTGGGCCAAGAAAACTTGCACTTCGTCTTGCGGGCATTGCGCGAGGAGCATGTCGAAATCGGCGAATCTCACCTGCTACGTATGGTGTCGGCAATTGAAAATAACGCAACCAAGTATCCAAATGACCGCGTGTTAGGCGAGCTGTTGCAACTCCTTGCGCCGTTCAAATCCGACGCGGCTCGCGAAGCGATTCATCGCTCAATGCAACACGCGTCTCGCCACGTGCGCGAGAGCGCAGCGAAGGCAACAGTGGAGGCGGCCGATCTTGCGAGCCCGCTGGATGCCGCGTGGGATCGACTCAAGTCGCACGGATGGAAGGGTCTTTCAACTGCTCAGCGTCGCGTTTTAGCGGTGCGAATACTGATCGATGAAGTCGAAAACGGCGGTTTCATGCAATATTTCGTCAACGATAGTGGCAATCACTGGCGGGATGCCGCCGAGGGGTTCTCGGCCATCGGAGGAGCTACCGACCAGAAACTGCTGGAAGAAGCTGTAATACGCTTTGGACCGCAGCCACCTAGTGAAGATCGCGACAACCGGCATCGCCAGGTGGCGCGCCTGGCACGCGGAAGCAATCGTCCATTTGAATCCATCGAACGGCGTTTTTACGAGGACGCGGACGACCGTGAAGTGCTATTGCTGAACTTCATCCTGCAGCATGCAAATGAATTTCGCAGCAATAGTTAGCCGGAATGAAGCTTTCGATTCCCAATCTTCGCTGGCCATTTTGGTTGGGCCCAGCGGGTCAGGCAAGAGTACTTTTGCGCGCAAGCATTTTCTGCCGACGGAGGTACTGTCGAACGACGATTGTCGCGGCCTGATGTGATGATGAAAGCAGCCATGCGTTGACGAAGGATGCGTTTGACGTGCGCTCGGCTCCGATCGGGCGTGACGCCATTTTTTCGAGAAGCGCCCATATGCTATAAAATTGCTTTCGCATGCAGTACAACGCGGCCCTACGCGATGATTTCGCCCAGGACCAGAACCACATGGACGAAACTGACGTCAGGACGATGGTGCAAGGCAGTACGCGGCGGCGAATGTTGACGCTCTTTTCGATTGTCCTGGCCGTGATGTTTGGGATTCTCGTCGGAGTCGGCGTGTTCACGTTTGGCTATGGCAAAGGCGCGAGCTACCTGAGCAATAACCCGAGGGGCTGCGCGAATTGCCATGTTATGCAGGGGCACTACGACTCGTGGCAAAATTCCACGCACCGCCACGTCGCGGTCTGCAACGATTGCCACCTGCCGCATCACGCGGTCGGCAAATGGATCACGAAGGGAGACAACGGATTCTTTCATTCGTTGGCATTTACGCTTGAGAACTTTCACGAGCCGATTCAGATCAAGCCGCGGAATCGGCGCGTGACGCAGCACGCGTGCCTGTACTGCCACGAGGACATCGTTCACCAGATGCTGCCGGCCGATCCCGAGGGCGAAATGCATTCCTGCATTCATTGCCACAGCAGCGTGGGGCACGCGCATCGCTAAGTAGGTCAGGCTTTTAGCCTGACAAAAACCGAAAGTGCGTCAGGCTGGAAAGCCTGACCTACGGAGGAATCGATGGCAACGCCGACGTCCAATGTTGATCAGGCGACGACTCCGCCGAGACGCACGAGGTGGCTCTTGCTGGCGCTGCTGACCGCGGTAGCGATAGCGACATTCGCGGTGACGGCGCTGTTGGTCACCATCTTCGAGCATCGGCAGGAAGCGCGGACGCCGTTCGTCCGGCTGGTTGAGGTCAACGAAGTGACGACCGATCCGGCGCCGTGGGGCACGAACTGGCCTTTCGAATTCGATTCGTATCGCCGAACGGTCGACGACGTCGAGACGCAGTTTGGCGGGTCCAGCGCGCTAGCGGCCAGCAAGCTCGAGGCGCATCCCTGGCTCGGCCGCTTGTATGCGGGCTACGCGTTCAGTCTCGATTATCGGGAAGCTCGCGGGCACGCGTACATGCTGTTCGATCAGGAGGTGACAGAGCGCGTGACGAAACGGCCGCAGAGCGGCGCCTGCCTTCATTGCCATGCGTCGATCATTCCAACCTACCGGCGGCTCGGCTTGGAAGCGGATGGAAAACAAGCGGGCGCTGAGACGCTGGCGGCCGATTTCAACTGGCCGGCCGTCATGAAGGGTTTTGATCTCGCCAGCGCGATGGATTACGCGGCCGCGCGCGCCGAGCTCGTGAAAACTCCCGACGGCACGCCCGGCAAAGATACGTCGCTGTTTCCCGGCGGCGCGCACACAAAACGGCAGTCGCCGGATGAACAGAACGGCCAGCCGGCCGCACCCGCGACCGATAACACCGACGCTCACGCGGTTGGCCAGGCGCATCCGGTGAGCTGCATTGATTGCCACGAGCCGGAGTCGATGCAGGTTCGTGTCACGCGCCCCGGATTCGTCAACGCAATCGCCTCGTTGGCGGCAAGCGACGACCGCGTGCCGCATCTGCCAAGCATCGAGCGCTGGCGCGCGGGAAATCAGCAGGAACCGTACGACCCGAACCGCGACGCGAGCCGGCAGGAAATGCGCAGCTTTGTCTGCGGGCAATGCCATGTCGAGTATTACTGCGCCTCGAAAGAGACGCTGTTTTTCCCCTGGGCCAAGGGTTTAAAAATCGAGCAGATCGAAGAGACCTACGCCGGGCACAATTTCCCCGACGGGACGAAGTTCTACGATTTCGAGCACGGCGAGACCGGAGCCAAGGTCTACAAGGCGCAGCATCCTGAGTTTGAACTATGGAGCCAGGGTGTGCACGCGCGCAGCGGCGTGAGCTGCGCTGATTGCCATATGCCGTATGAGCGGCAGGGGGCGATGAAAGTGAGCAGCCATTGGGTGCGCAGCCCCCTGTTGAATATCAACAACGCCTGCCAGACGTGTCACAATGTGCCGGAGGATGAGCTGCGCGAAAAGGTAGCGACGATTCAAAACCGCACAAAGGCCCAAATCGAACGGGCCGCGACCGCCATGACCGATATGCTCGACGCGATCCTGGAAGCTAAGGCGGCCGGTGCGACGCCGGAGCAGCTCGCCCCGATCTTCGAGCTGCAAAAAAAGGCCATGTGGAGGCTCGACTTCATCAGTAGCGAGAACTCGGATGGCTTCCACGCCGACCAGGAGGCAATGCGCATCCTTGGCGAGTCGATCGACTATAGCCGCCAGGCGCAGGCGGCCGCATTGCGATTGCGAGCGCCGGCGGCTCCGGCGATCGACCGGGAAATGAAGCCAATTGAAGGAGTGACGCCGACCGAGAAACCGCCGCCCGGCGCAGACGCGTCGGCAGCGACACGATAGGCATAGTATAATCATCGCGGGCAGTGTGCGGCATCCAAATCGTTACTCGATCTACCGCGAAAAGACACCATGCTTCGATACAGCATTCCGTCGCTCATCATTGTTGTCTGCTCGTTTGCTTCTCCAGCTTCGGCCGAATTGAAAGTCGGCGTCGGCAAGACGATTATCACGCCCGATCCGCTGCTGCCTGTTTCGGGCGGCGTGGGACCGAGCCAGCCCACGACCGGCAAGCGTGGCGAGCTCTCAGCTCGCGCCATGGTTTTGCAGCAAGGTGAAACCAAAGTCGCGATCGTCCAGCTCGACCTGCTTGGGTTTCCTTCGGTGCTTACTGCGCGTGTTCACAAGCTGGTGCCTCGCATCCCGGCCCAAAACATTCTCATCGGCTCGACCCATACGCACAGCGCGCCGGATTGTTACGGCTTCCCGGGCCTGGGCGGCAAGTCGTCGGCGAATCTCGAGTATATGGATTTCGTGTGCAATCAGGC
>DATFGJ010000486.1:0-5342 GCA_035249585.1 Lacipirellulaceae bacterium | reverse complement strand
GTTGTGATTGCGGCCGAAGACGATTTTGGGATCACAAGCCTGCAGCTGTTTCGTTCGCTCAACGGCTCCTCCGCGACGCCGATGGCCTGCGAAGTCGACGGTTCAGCGGCGCAGCACGAGGAAATCGAGCTACCGCTCGACCGCTTCGGTCTTTTACCTGGCGATGAGATTCGGCTCTTTGCGCGTACCGAGGACAACGATCTCGCCGGCGCCAAGGGTGCCGAATCTCCGGTCACGGTCGTGCGCATCATTTCCACTCAAGAAATGCAAGAGCTGATGCTGCGCGAGGAGGGAGCGCAAAGCATTCAGGCCAAGTACCAGGCTTCGGAGCGCTTCCTCGAAAATCTCGCGGAAGCAATTCGCGAGCTGCAGAAGGCGGCCGAGGCTGCCGCAGCAAAGCCCAATTCGGCCGAAGCGGCGGCCGAGCTGCAAAAGAAAATCCAGGCCGCGCAGCAGTCGGCCGCCGAAGCAGCCAAGAATATGGAAAAGCTCGCGCGCGAGCCGTTGCCGATTGACGTCGACCAGGAATTGGCCAAGCGATTAGCTGATATGGCCGGCCAGGCGAGCGAGGCGGCCGAACAGCTTGGCCAAATGGTCCAGTCGCAAGCCGGCAATCGCCCGCTGACCGACCAGGAAAACGAGCAATTGAAGAAAATGGCCGAAAAGGTTGCCAGCCAGCGCAGCCAGCTTGAAGACGGGGCCATAGCTCCGCTCGAGAAACTGCAGCTGACGCTGCCGCTCATTGTCGACCAGCAGCGGTTCGCCGAGCTGGCAGCGCAGCAACGCGACCTGGCTCAGCGCCTGGACTCATTACGCGCAAGCGCCGATCCAAAGGATCCAAAAACGCAGCGACGAATCGCCGAGTTGGAAGCCGAGCAGCAGCAGCGCCGCGAGTCGCTCGCCAACTTGCTCGACGACATTTCCGCGCATGCTGAAGCACTGCCCGACGATCCAGATTTCAGCAAGCTGAAAACTACGGCCAAAGAATTTGCCGAGGAAGTCCGCGCAAGCCAGGCGGCCCCAAGCATGTCGGCCGCGCAGCAAAACTTGTTGAGCAGCGATTTTCCCCGCGCTGCGGACCAAGCCAAGACCGCCGCCGACATCCTGGAGAGTTTCTTGAGCAAGTGCCAAGGCATGGGCCAGGGCGCCTGCAAAGCGTGCGAGCTGGCTTTCAATCCGTCGGCCGGCGCCCCGAGTCTCGGCAACTCGATCAAACAGATGCTGGCCATGATGGGGATGAAACCGGGAATGAGCCAGGGCAGCGGGCAAGGAATGGGCTTTGGCTTCGGCGCCGGCGGTGGTTTTGCTATGCGCTCGCCAGGACCGAACAATGTGGGCCTCTATGGCTCGTTGCCCATTCCACAGCAGCGCAACAGCCGCGGTCGCGGCGACCGCCAAACGCAGGGCTTCGCCACGAACAGCAGCGCGTCGCCGCAACAAGCCGGCAGCGCCGCCGCCGACGAGCGCGCGGAAGGCCAGGCTGCCGGACAGGCCGCATCGAGCGTCCCGCCACAATATCGCTCGCAGGTCGCAGAATATTTTCGGCAGTTGGCTGAACAGTTAGGAGATGAGCAATGATCGCCCTTCGCAAATGGAATGACGTGCGTCGTCGCTGGATACTGTTCATAACTGCGTGTGCCGCACTCATCGCTGGCGAGGGCCGTGTCGCGCTGGCCGCTGATAATTCCAACACGGCCGACACGCAGAATCTCGGCGTTGTCCCCGATCCCGCGACGCTCGGCGGCGAATCGGCGAGCGTCGTGCAGGTTGCCAACTTGATTTACGCCGGCACCAAAACGAGCGAGTGCTTCGCCGATCACTTCCTGCGGCGCGCCGAGCAGGATTCGTCAATCAGCACCAGCCGGCGACTGCATTCGGTGAAGCTTGCGTCGGAAGAAATATATAACTTCCCGGTGCTCATCATGACGGGCGAAGGCAAGTTCGATCTCTTGACCGAAGAACGGGACAATTTGCGGCGCTTCGTCGAGCGCGGCGGATTCCTGCTCGCGTCCGCCGGCTGCTCCTCCACCGAATGGAACCAGAGCTTCCGCCGGGAAATGGCGAAAATCTTCACCGACCGCAAGCTGGAAAAGCTCGGGCAAGACCATCTGGTGTTCCACACCGTCTACGACATCAACGAGCTGCAAGCCAAGCACGGCAAACCGCAGCCGCTCGAAGGCATTCACTTCGGCACGCGGCTCGGCGTGCTCTATTCGCAGGACGGCCTCAACGACACCTCGAACACGCAGGGCTGCTGCTGTTGCGGCGGCAATGAGATTACCAACGCCGAGCAGATCAACGTTAACATCCTCATTTACAGCCTGCTCCAATAAAGCTTGTTTACGAGGCCCGTGAATTTGATTTTCATCGATCAACACCGGATGCCTGCCCTGCGATGGTTCGTCGTTCTGTTGCCGTTTTGTGTTGGATGCAGCCGGTCAAGTACTAGTCAGTCCCTCACCATCCTCGTCAGCGGCGACACGGCTGGTTGGATCACGCCCTGCGGCTGCGCCTCGAATCAATCGGGCGGCCTCGCGCGGCGAGCGACTCGCATTGCCAAATGCGGCGACGCGGACCAGATTCTGTATCTCGATGCGGGCGGCTCGGCAGCCGGCACGAGCGAATACCACGAGCTCAAGCTGGAATCCATCCTGCGCGGCTTGCGGGCGATGAATCTGGCCGCGCACAACATCGGCGCGGCGGAAGCGGCCCTCGCGCCCGATCAGCTCGCGTCGCTCGCCGACAAAACGGGAGTGACCTGGCTGTCGGCAAACTTGAAGCCGGCCGACGGCCAGCCGCCGCTGGACCACATTCTAGTCGAGCGTGGCGGCGTGCGGATCGCCGTCACCGGCGTCATTGATCCGGCTCTGGTCACCAACGAGGCCTGGATTGCCCGCGAGCCGGTGACCGCCATCCTGGAAGCGCTCGGCGACTCGCGGGGCGACTTGACCGTCGTTCTTGCCTACTTCGATGAAGCCGGCTTACGCTCGCTGGCCGAGTCACTGCCCGAGGTCGATTTCATTGTGGGCGGCCCTACCGGGCAAGCCATGAAGCCGGCCACGATCGGGCCGGTGACAATTCTCTCCGCGACGAACAAAGGAAAATATCTCGCGCGTATCAAATTGTCGCCGGCCGACGGCGATCGCCTTGCGACCGACGAAATCGGCCCGACGGAAGTCACCAGCGACCTCGCCGAGGATCCCAAGCAAACGCTCAACTTGAAGCAGTATTACGCCGCATTGGCCAGGCGCGACTTTAGCGTTGCTGAGGCTGACCTGGTTTCAAGCACACAGCGCGGCACTGCCGATTTCCGCGTCGCCGGCTCGCAGGCATGCGCCACATGTCACCTCGAGGATGACCGCGCCTGGCATGCGTCGAAGCACAGCCATGCCTGGGAAGTGCTCGTCGCCAAGGGCGCACACGTCGATCCATTTTGTCAGCAATGCCACACGACCGGTTACGGTCACGAGGGCGGATTCACGAGCGTCGGCCAATCGCCTCAATTGGTTCACGTCGGCTGCGAAAACTGCCACGGCCCATCGTCGGCTCATGTTGCCGATCCAAAAGTAAAAACGCCGTTTCTCGCCCGCGAGCGCTGCATCGAATGTCACGATCATGAGAACAGTCCAAACTTCGTTTACGACGAATATTGGCCGAAAATCCACCACGGCGAGAAGATACCCGCGGCGATTGGAGCTGGAGGATGAGAAGCGGTAACGGAGCCATAGTTCGATGAATATTTCGCAACCGTTCGCTAGGTGCGGATTCTGTCTAGTCGCCGCCTGCGCCCTTAGTGCACGGCCCACCGCCGCGCAGGAATCTACCGAGAAATCAGTTGTCGTCAAAGAAAGCGACGAGTCGAATTCGATCTTCGATATCGTTGTCGATTTGTTCGGCGGCGAGTCGGCGTCAGAGACCGTGCAACCGGTCCCCGAGGTCGCCACGACGCCGCCACCGGTGTCGGTGTCGGTCAACGCCGTCCGGCAAACGCCAACGCCCTCGTCGGCCGAAAAGCGGGATACAAAAGTCGAGATTCAAACTACGTATGCCGGCGCGGTGCGCGAAGCGCAGCTTCACAACCGGCCGGTGCTTGCCGTGCTGGGAGCCGAATGGTGCGTATGGTGCCGCAAGCTCGAAGCCGAATTGGCGACGCCCGCCGCTGAATCGATCCTGAAGGAATGGGTCGTAGTGAACGTCGACGTCGACGATGAGCCGGAGGTCGCCACGCGCCTTCAGGCGTCAGCGCTGCCGGCGCTGCGCGTGCTTGGGCCCTTCCAGGCGCTTGTTGCCTCGCGCGAGGGCTACGTCGAGCTCGCCGAGTTGAAACAATGGCTGGCGGAAAACCGCGCATCGGCCGACCCTGCCCTCCACAAAGTGCTCTACGACACCGCGGCGCCCGATAAGGCCGCGGTCGACCAGCTGATTTCGCTGCTTTCGCAGTCCTCGCCCATGGTCCGCGCGGCGGCAATGGAGCGTTTGGCGGCACACCCGCGACACGCGACGGGCGCCGTGGTTCAAACTTTGAAGACCGGCCGGCTCGTGCAGCAACTATGCGCGACCGAAGTTCTGCGCCGCTGGAGCGCGCCCGTCGGTTCGCTGGATCCATGGCAGCCCGAGACATTGGATGGCGATGACTTCTCGAAGCTCGTTGATTGGTCGCGCGCACAAATCGATTCCGAGATCCCCGCAGAGTCGATCGCCGATGCAACCCACAGCGAACGGGCAGCCGCCCCGCCAGCAAGCGACTCTGAGTTGCTGAACGACCTGGTCGAGCGGCTAATTGCCGCCGATCCAAGCGATCGACCAAGCATCATCGCACAGCTTTTGAGCACCGGCGCACCGCTGGCCGTTGTTGCGCGCTCGCGGCTCGCGCAGGAAGAGTTCTTGGGAGATGCGGCTCGCGAAGCTCTCCGCGAACTTTTATACAACTCCCTTGCAAGCGGGCAACTGCGGCTCGAGCAGTCGGGAGTGATCACCGCGCTGGCGCGCCTCGATTCGGAAACGCACCGGCAAGCCGCCGCGACGATTCTGGACTCGGCGCAGATTATCGATCAGCCATTAACGGACGAGCTGGTACGTGACGCCGATCCTCTCATTCGCGAGCTAAGCGTGCGGGCCCTGGGCCGGCTTGGTTTGCTCACCAGCGGCGACCGAATTCAACATCTTCTCACCGACACCAGCCCAAATGTCCGCACGGCCGTGTTGCGGGCGCTCACGGAACACCCATCGGAACAGGCGGTCGAGGCGCTTTGCACGTACCTGCAACATGAAACCGACGAAGATCTGCTGGTCCATGGGGCCAAGTGCCTTGGACAATTGGCGCGCCAGCCAAAGGCTCTCGA
>DATFGJ010000485.1:0-8392 GCA_035249585.1 Lacipirellulaceae bacterium | reverse complement strand
TGGAGTCGCATGGAATATCAAATTCGCAACTGGCTGTACTTTAGCTGGCTGTCGGGCGACCACATCAACGAGCAGGCGATCCACAGCCTGGATAAGACGGCCTGGCTGCAAGGCGACGTGCATCCGATGAGAGCCTTTGGCACGGGCGGCCGGCAACAGCGCACCGGCCGCGAATATGGCGACATCTACGACCATTTCGCAGTGTTCTACGAGTACCCGAGCGGCATCCGCGTCAACTTCATGTGCCGGCAGCAGCAGGACTGCTACAGTCGCGTTGAGGATGTCATCCGCGGCACGAAGGGCACGGCGACAATCGCTTCTGACGCCGGGCGCATCGATGGCGAGACTCGCTGGGAGTCCGACACAGAGGCCGCCAAGAAAATCGACATGTACGACATCGAGCACGCTCACTTGTTCCGCAGCATTCGCGAAGGAAAGCCGATCAACGACGGCCATTACATGGCCAACAGCACAATGCTGGCGATCATGGGCCGCCTGTGCGGCTATACCGGCCAGATGCTTACCTGGGACGAATGTTTCCAAAGCGAGGCGCGGCTAGGACCCGACGAGTACGCATGGACTGATGACGTGCCCGAGTACAAGGTGGCGGTGCCGGGAAAAACGAAACTCGTCTGAGCGGAGCGCAGTCGCATCGAATGTTGCTCTATCGCACCCGGAACGGACTCGTAGTGAGCGATCGGCCTGGAGGGTTGCGCATCTTGTTGCCCGACCGCTCGTGGGATGATGTTTTTTCGTCGATCATCACGAAGCGGGAATTGTCGGACATGTTTTCGTCAGCGAAAGGGGCCGGGTCGGCCGATCCACTGTCCGACCGCGAGCTCTTGCCGCCGATTGGTTCGCAGGAAGTTTGGGCTGCCGGGGTCACATATCTGCGCAGCCGAACCGCGCGGATGGAAGAATCGGCAACGGCCGGCGGCAGCGATTTCTACGACCGAGTTTACAACGCGCACCGGCCCGAGCTGTTCTTCAAGGCGACGCCGCACCGGGTGGTCGGGCACGGGCAAACAATGCGGCTTCGTAACGATTCGCGCTGGAACGTGCCGGAACCGGAGCTGACGCTGGCTTTCTCCAACCGCGGCAAGCTTTTGGGCTATTGCATCGGCAACGATCTGAGCAGCCGCGACATCGAAGGCGAGAATCCGCTTTACTTGCCTCAGGCGAAAGTGTTCGACACGTGCGCGGCATTGGGCCCCGGGCTGCTTTTGACCGACGCGTACCCGTCCGGCGATACGTCGATTCGCATGTCGATCCGCCGCGAGAATGCGGAGGCATTTGGCGGTGAGACTCGAATTGCCAACATGAAGCAGCCGTTTGAAAACCTTCGCGAACACCTTTTCCGAAACAATTCGTTCCCGCTCGGGTGCTATCTGATGACCGGCACGGGTATTGTTCCGGACGACGATTTCACACTTCAACCGGGCGACGAGATTTCGATCACCATTGACGACGTCGGGACTTTGATGAATTTCATCGCATAAACGCGGCTCTTGCGGTGACGGTGACGCCTCGATTTAAGGCGCGTGGCAGCGTATCCTGGTAGACATGCGGAATCGATCGAGTCGTCTTCGTGCAGTGGTCTTTCGATGGGCCTGCAGCTTGTTATGCGCCACTGGCTCGTTGTCAGCCATGGCGCGCGAGCCTGGTTCGCCAACGGCAAGCGAGTTTGAACTGCCGCGCGTGCCGCCGAAATCGCCACAGGAAGCGCTCGCCGCTTTCGAGGTGTCGGATGGCTTTCGCATTGAGCTGGTGGCCGCCGAGCCGCTGGTGGTCGATCCGGTGGCGATGGCGTTCGATGAGCGTGGCCGGCTGTACGTCGTTGAGATGCGCGACTACTCCGAGCAGGACAAGGAACGACTTGGCCGAGTGCGGCTGTTAAGCGACCAGGACGGCGACGGCAAGTTCGACACGAGCCGTGTGTTTGTCGAGGGCCTTTCTTGGCCGACAGCGCTGGCCTGCTACAACGGGGGCGTGTTTATCGGCAGCGCGCCCGACATTTTGTATTGCAAAGATACGGACGGCGACGATGTTGCCGATCAGCAGGAGGCTGTGTTCACCGGCTTTGGCCGCGGCAACGTGCAGGGCTTGCTCAACAGTTTTCAGTGGGGCCTCGATCAGCGGATTTACGGGGCCACAAGCGGCGCAGGGGCTCAAGTAATACGAATCGGTGTTGTGCGGGGTCAGGTGACCAGCGCACAACAAGCTCCGCTCGATTTGCGCGGCCGCGATTTCGCGTTTGACCCGAAGTCGCTTGCGATCGAAGCCAGAACTGGCGGCGGCCAGCATGGGTTGTCGTTTAACCGCTGGGGCGACCGTTTTGTCTGTCATAACAGCGACCATCTTCAAGCGATCGTGTTTGAAGAACGGTACCTGGCTCGCAACCCGCTGCAGTCGGTGCTTTCGGCCCGGCGGTCGATCGCGGCCGATGGCCCGCAGGCGGCCGTATATCGGATCAGCCCTGTGGAAGCGTGGCGCGTGGCCCGAACGAAGTTGCGAGTGGCCGGCCTGGTGCCCGGGCCGATCGAAGGCGGCGGCCAGCCGGCCGGTTACTTTACAAGCGCCACCGGCGTCACCGTGTATGAGGGTGGACTGTGGGGCAGCGAAGACGAGACTTGGGTGTTTGTCGCCGACGTCGGCAGCAATCTCATCCATCGCAAGCGGCTTGTGGCCGACGGCGTGACGTACCGCGGCGAGCGAATCGATGAGCAAACGGAGTTCGTGCGATCAAGCGACATCTGGTTCCGGCCAGTGCAGATGACGATCGGGCCTGAGGGAGCGCTCTACGTCGCAGATATGTACCGCGAGGTGATCGAACACCCGGCCAGTTTGCCTCCAGAGCTCAAGCGGCAGCTGGATCTCACGAGTGGTAACGACCGCGGGCGGATCTATCGCATCGTGCCGGCCGGTTATCGCCAGGTGGCTCCGCCGTCTCTAGGTTCAGCCAGCACAGCGGAGCTTGTTGCAGTGCTGGAACATGCGAACGCGTGGCGAAGGGCAACGGCTTCGCGACTGCTGTATGAGCGGCAGGACACGTCCGCCGCCAAGTTGCTTCGAACGCAATTCGCGGTGAGCAAGCGGCCCGAGACGCGAATCGCCATCCTCAATATTTTGAGCAGCTTCGACACACTCACGGAAAGCGATGTCGTCGCTGGGTTGCAGGACGCACATCCGCAGGTCCGCCGCCACGCGGTGCGGATTTGCGAGCCGCTGCTCGATTCCTCGGCGGAAGTGCGGAATAAAGTGTTGCAACTGACGAGTGATTTGGAACCGGTCGTGCAATTTCAACTCGCGCTTTCGCTCGGCGAATGTATTCACCGCGACGCAGATCGCGCCTTGTCGGAGATTTTAGCGCGTCACTCGAGCAGCCAGGATATTGCCGACGCGGTATTGACTTCGATGAATGGGCGGGCCGGTGGTGTTTTGAAACATTTGCTGGAAAAGCGAGACTGGTTTTCCACTCCGGAGGCGGATCGAATTCTCTCGGCGATCGTCACGCAAATTGTGCGTCAAGCGAGCGATGCGGACGTCGCAGTAATCGTCGCCGCATTGGAGAATTCCGGCGGGCGGTCGCATTCAGCGGCGAGCGGCTCCTTGTTGAGAGCATTGAGTCGCCTTCCCGCGGCATCGTTTGAGAATTCCAAATCACCGCAACTTGCTGAATTACAGAAATTGCGGCAAAGCGCGGCTGCAGCCGTTGTTCGCAATGCGCGGACTTTGCTGACTCAAGACGAAGCGACGCTAAACGACCGAGTGATGGCAATTGAAACCCTGGCGCTCGACCGGTTCGAGAACCATCGAGAACTTTTCGAGGAACTTCTTTCACCGCAGGAGCCGGCCGCCATTCAAGCTGCCGTTTTAAAGGCCTGCGCCGAATTCAACTCGCCGGAAGTAGCTGAACTGGTGCTCTCCGCGTGGAACGCTTTCGGGCCGAGTGAGCGTTCGCAGGCCACTGAATTGCTCCTGCGCCGCGAGCCATGGGCTTTGGAACTGCTGCGGCAGCTGACCGATCAAGGCGCGACGCTGGCCACTCTCGACCCGGCACATCGCGCCAAGCTCGAGAATTATCCGTCCGAGAGGGTGCGCACGCTGGCTCGGAAGCTGCGGGGCGACGCCGTTTCGGTTGACCGGCAACAGGTTTTCAAAGATTACGAGGCAGCCCTGTCGGCTGAAGGTCGTCCGGCTAGAGGGAAAGAAATCTTCGATAAAAATTGCTCTGCTTGCCACGCAATTGATTCGCGCGGCATGACAGTAGGCCCGAATCTGGCCACGATGGTGAATCGCGGGGCCGAGTCGCTGTTGTTCAACGTGCTCGTGCCCAACGGTGAAGTCGACCCGCGGTATCTTGAGTACGTTGTCGTGACGGTGGACGGCCAGGTGATAAGCGGAATCCTGGCGGGCGAAACGTCAACTGCCCTGACGATTCGCGCCGCCGACAACAAGACGACGACAGTACTGCGAGTCGACATCGAAGAAATTGACAATTTGGGAAAGTCGCTCATGCCGGAAGGGTTCGAGAAGGTCATCGACAAAAAAGCCATGGCCGATTTGCTAGCCTACCTGCGGCACGCGGCGGCGAAAAAAGGTGAACCATGAAATGGGCCATCATTTGCGCACGTGCGGCCGGGGTCGTGGACGACCCGGCGCGCTGCCAATGGCAATGCGGGATGCGAAATCTGCGTTTCCTCCTATTCATTGCTGCCTTGTCGTTGCTCGGATTTCTTTGTTTTGCGACTGGTAATGCCTGCGCGGTGGAGCTTCGCGCGGCGGCCTTCAAGCTCGATGTGACACCACCCGTGGGTTCGCCATTATGCGACGCGCTGGTGCCGGCGATGACGGGGGTGAACGATCCGCTATCAGCACGGGGCATTGTGCTGCAGGCCGAAAATGAAAAACCCGTGGTACTTGTGGCCGTGGACTGGGTTGGCATCGGCAATGAAGGGCATGACGTCTGGCGGGAGGCAATCGCGGAGGTGTGTGGCACGGACCGAGACCGCGTTTGCGTGCATGCGCTGCATCAGCACGATGCGCCGGGCTGCGATTTTTTGGCCGACCGGATCGCCGCCGATGCCGGACTGCGTGACAAATTGTTTCCTGTGGAATTTGCCCGCGACACGATTCGCCGGGCGGCGGCAGCGGCCGCCGAAGCTCATTCGCGGCTGGCGCCGGTGACGCATGTCGGCTACGGCACCGGACGCGTGGAGAAAGTGGCCTCGAACCGCCGCATCCTTGGCACCGATGGCAAAGTTGAATTCGTGCGGTACACGGCGACGACGGACCCGAAAATCCGTGCCTTTCCCGAAGGCACGATCGATCCGCTTGTGAAGCTTGTGAGCTTCTGGGACGGGGATCGCTGCCTGGCAGTGCTTACCTACTACGCCACACATCCGCAAAGTTACTATTACACCGGCAAGGTGAGCGCCGACTTTGTGGGCATGGCGCGCGACCAGCGAGAAGCGGCGGAAAATGCCGACGTGCACATTCACTTTAACGGCGCCGGCGGAAATATCGGCGCCGGCAAGTACAACGACGGCTCGCCCGAGAACCGGCCGGTTCTCGCCGGCCGGCTCGCCGACGGCATGAAGCTGGCCTGGGACGAGATGCGCAAGGTGCCGGCGGCAGATGTTGACTTTGACTGGGCGACTTCGGACGTACAACTGCCGCTGGCAGATTGGTTGGATGAACCAGAACTATTGGCGGTGCTCAATAACACATCGGCGGGTGAGGCTCCCCGGCTGCGTGCAGCGCGGGACATCGCCTGGGCTCGCCGCGTGCGTGAAGGCCACGCGATTTCGCTAGGCCGACTGCGGCTGGGGCCCATTGATATCTTGCATCTGCCGGGCGAGCTGTTTGTGGAATACCAGCTTGCCGCCCAGAAGCTGCGTCCCGACCGATTCGTCTGCGTCGCCGCATACGGCGACTACGGCCCCGGCTACATAGGCACGGCCGAAGCCTACGCGCAGGGTGGTTATGAAACGGGCGCTGATTCGCGCGTGTCGCGCGTCTCGCCGCGAGCGGAAGCCGAGCTGATGCGCGCCATCGGCGATTTGCTGCAGTGAACGGCGCACCTCGCTTACTCGGCCACTCAAGGTGCGCCAAAAACATCGTCTGTGGCTGTGTTGTCGTTAAACAATCGCGATCCTTTTTCGTTCCGCATGCGGCGCCTGAGCTCGATGATTGGCTGGTCGCCGAGGTCGCGCAGTATTTCGTATAGCGCTGCGGCAATTCGATCGTCGCCGCCGCCGGCGGGCGTGCTGGACTCGGCGTAGACTTGCTCGTAGTACTTTACGGCCTCGTCATCGGTGCGCCCTGCCTTGGCCAGCGCCGCGGCAATCGTCAGCTTCGTCAACTCGGCATGGGAAGCGGCGAGCTGGCGCTCGAGCGCAGCCAGTTCGGCCCGCTCTCCAGCCGCGAGCAGCAGCAGGATTGCCCGCGACTGCATTGCCGGATCGCTTTCCGCATCCAGCAGGTCCTGCAGAGTTTTGATCGGCGTCTTTTGCATTGACTGCCAAAAACCGGGCAAGACGCTTGAGGTTTCGCCGATGGACGGAAGGAAGGGCTCGCGCTCCTGCTGTGCTTGTGAACGAGGCGTCGCCAGCAGCCCGAGGGCGGCATTTCGCACGGCCGGCACCTGATGGCCCACGAACGTCATCGCACGCTCGACGCTTGGCACCGCGGCGTCATTCAAAACGATCGTCAACGCCGTTTGCAAAAGCTCGCCGTCGACTTCGGCCTCGTCGATCGCGCCTAGCGCGGCGTCCACAGCGGTTTTGTGGTCGAGTCGCGCGACCGCTGCCAAGGCAATTGCCCGCTGCCGATCATTTGAACCCGTGCGGTATCGCTCACGCAGCCACTGGCAGGCGGCTATTCGTCCCGGAACGGCGAACAGAGTATTTGCGCGGGTTACCCGGTAAGGCGCCTCGGAGCCGTATTGGAAATCGCTCGGTGATAACGAGGCAGGTAGCGTTTCGGCGGTGAATCCGACGAGCGAGCGCAGCAATGTGCCGGCAAGCTCCTGTTTTAGTTTGGGTTCGGAGTATGGTTCTTGCGCCAAACTTTCGTAGAGCCAAACCGCCACCTGCGGGTCATCAACGACGGTAATTTGGTCTAGGATTGCGATGATTCGTTCCGCGTCGCCCGCATGTGCGTTAACAAGTGCATTGCATTGAACAAGGCGCTCGTCACTGGGCAGCCACGATGACAGTTGGGCTGGATCGACGAAAAGCTGTTTCGAGTCGTCTGACGTGCGCGAGGGGTCGATCCTAGCGAGCAATTCGCTGGTCCGGTCGGTGTGGCCGAGCATCAGCCAAAGCGCGAGAGCCGCTGCGCGCTCCTCGGGGTCGGAGCTTTCGAGAAGTGCCTGCGTTGGTTCCTCACAGGCGATGAGCCAGGAAGGCCGGTTCTGCGTCTGGCCGCCCTGCCACTGTTCCATCCATTTGGACGGCAGCGCGAGTGCAGCCACATCGACTTTCGTGGGTTGGCCCGCCAGAGCGATTGCTTTTGAACGTGGCGCGTCCTGAAAATCGCCGAACATTTCGCTGGCGGCATCCAAGGCGCTGGGTTGAGGCCGGGATGAAGCGGCGGGCGTCGTAGGCCCTCCGGCAAACAAATCGGTCACCGCATCCAATGGGCGCGGGCTACTCTCGCCCGTTTCAGCTACTTGCGCGGGGGGCTTGTTTGGAGCGGTCGGCGTCGCGGCGGTTGCGGTTTCCGACGTGGTCGATTCAGCGTTCGGGGCATCATACCACGGCTCGATAGCTGGCTGCCGGCGCGGATGTGCCTCGTCTGATTTTACTCGCCAGGCGCGGACCGCGGCCTCGATGGTCGTCCTGCGATAGTTCTCCACCGAGTCGATGGCCGCGCGCAGTCCCGCCATGCGCATCGACCGCTCGTTTGAAGCAATCAGCGAACCAAGGCGGTCGTTGAGCGCCGGCGCGTCGAAGCGGCTCAACAGGATGGCGACGTGTTCAATGTTTTTTGGGTCATCCTGGGTAAGCCACTTCTTCGCGACGTTTACTAAGGCAGGATACGATTGCTGCCGAATTGCAGGTACGCGGATTCTCGCAGTGCGGGGCGACCCGCCCAGCGAATCCAGTTTTTCCGGGTGTTCGGCAAGACTTTTGGCGATCGTTTCGAGCGCCTGTTCATCGACGACGCCGCTGTTGAGAAGCGTGGGCAGGAGGGCGGCCGCCCTTTCGGCGACGAATGCATCGTCCTCAAATGCAGCCGCCACGATTGCGCTGGCTAGAGCCTCGGGCACCGCGGGACTATCGGGCGAACCCCAGCCGTTGGGTGGCCTGTTGTTGATGGTCTGGCCGGCCGCCTCGACCGCAGTTGCCCGCACGCGCCAGCTGGAGTTACGAGCCAATAGCGCCAG
>DATFGJ010000484.1:0-11700 GCA_035249585.1 Lacipirellulaceae bacterium | reverse complement strand
GCCGCTCGAAATTCTTGGCACATGCCTGCCGTCCAAGTCGTTTTCAGGCTCGGTCGTGCCAGGCACAGCGTTGCGCATCATGACGGGAGCCCCCCTGCCCCGCGGCGCCGATGCCGTCGTTCCGATTGAGGTGACTCAAGTCGACGGCCAGCACGTGCTCGTCTCGGAGGGCGTATCGCCGGGTAAACACGTGGGGCAAGTCGGCGAAGATGTAATGGAAGGCGACGTCGTCGAGCGCGCGGGCCGAGTGTTGCGGCCGCAGGACGTTGGCATGCTGTCGTCGCTCGGCATTGGGCGCGTGCCGGTCGTACGCCGGCCGCGCGTGAGAATTCTCATCACGGGCAATGAACTTCTGCCGATGGGCACGCCGCCGGAAGGCTTTCGAGTGACGGATGCGAACGGCCCGATGCTGGCTGCACTTGTCGCTCGTGACGGCGGCGAGCCGATCACTGGACCGATCATCCCCGACGACCGCGACGCAATTCTGGGCGCGTTGCGGCAGCACGCCGATATGATCCTGATCTCCGGCGCAACGAGCGTTGGCCAGGAGGACCATGCGCCGACTTTGCTCGCTCAGCACGGCGAGCTGGCGATTCACGGCATCGCGATGCGGCCCAGCAGTCCTGCGGGAATAGGCCGCGTTGATGGGCGGCTCGTGTTTTTGCTGCCGGGCAATCCCGTCTCGTGCCTGTGTGCGTACGATTTTTTCGCCGGCCGGGCGATTCGCGGCCTCGCCGGCCGCTCGCGCGACTGGCCCTATCGCCGAATCAGCGCGCGGCTCTCGCGTAAGCTCGTTTCCGTAGTCGGCCGTGTGGATTACGCGCGAGTAAAAGTCCATGGCTCGTCCGTGGAGCCCGTAAGCATCAGCGGTGCATCGGTGCTTAGCTCCGTCACGCAGGCCGACGGGTTCGTGATCGTCCCAATGGACAGCGAGGGTTTTCCAGAAGAAGCGGAAGTGGAAGTGTTTTTGTACTAATTTCCGCAAACAGCCCCGGCTTTGCCGGGGGTTCCGAAACCGCGTGCACGCCGCCAAACCAACCCCCCGGCAGAGCCGGGGGCTGTATGATTGATTAATGTCCGCACAAGAGCAGTTTCTCAACGTTATTGATCGGGACGAAGCCGAGGCGCGATTCCGCGCGGCGCTCGATTTAAAACCGCTCGGCGACGAGCTGGTTTGTTTAAGCAATGCGTTGGGCCGCGTGCTGGCGCGCGATGTCCTAGCCACCGTCGATGTGCCGTCGTTCGACCGCTCGAATTTCGATGGGTTTGCGGTGCGCGCGGCCGAAACGTTTGGAGCCACCGAACTTTCGCCTCGCCACGTGGCACTGCTACCCGACGCGATCGACGCCGGTGTCGATGCCCGGATGGAATTGCGCCCAGGCGATGCGGTCACAATCGCCACGGGGGGCATGGTGCCGCGCGGCGCCGATGCCATCGTGATGGTCGAACACGCGGATGTTGTAGCTGGCCTCTGCGAGGCTGGCCGGCCGGGGTCGCAGACCCCCGCGACAGATCGACGACGGCAACTCGTGATTCGCAAGGCGGTGTCGCCCGGCTTCGGCATTTCGTTCGCCGGCACGGATATCGCTTGCGGCGAGACCGTACTGCGAATTGGCACGCTACTAACTAGCCGGGAGACGGGCGTGCTGGCGGCGATCGGGCAAAGCGAAGTCGCCGTCTGGCGGCAGCCGCGCGTGGCCATCATATCTACCGGCAACGAGCTCATAGCGCCTGGCGCAACGATGCGCGCGCCGCACGTATACGATTCGAACGCTCAAATTCTTACCGATTCGGTGCGCGAGCTGGGCGGCCTGCCCCGCTCTTGGGGCATCATGCGCGATGATGTACACGCGCTGCGCGAAATAGTGCACGCCGCCCTGGCCGAATCGGATGTCATTCTGCTATCCGGCGGCACCAGCAAAGGGCAAGGCGATTTATGCTACCGCGTCGTCGCCGAATTGACCGATCCCGGCATAGTCGCCCATGGCGTTGCGCTGAAACCAGGTAAGCCGATTTGCCTGGCCGCGAGTGGCGGCAAGCCGGTCGTCATACTGCCAGGCTTCCCGACGTCGGCGATTTTCACGTTTCACGAATTCGTCGCACCAGTGATATGTCTGTTGGGTGGGCGACCAGTCGACTCACAAGAACATGTTTCCGCGCGGCTTGCGGTGAAATTGAACTCCGAGATCGGCCGCACCGAATATGCACTCGTGAATTTGGTCCAATCAGATAACGGATTGGTCGCCTACCCGATGGGAAAAGGCTCCGGCTCGGTGACTACCTTCAGCCGGGCCGACGGCTTCATCACGATTGGCCGACACACCGAAATCGTCGAAGCAGGCGAGCCGGTTGTGGTGCGCACCATTGGCCGCGGATTGCGGATCGCCGATTTAGTGGTGATCGGCAGCCACTGCGTTGGTTTGGACTATCTGCTTTCGGAACTGCAGCAACGGGGAGTCGTGTCGAAGCTGATCACGGTCGGTAGCTCCGCCGGGCTCGAGGCAGTTCGCCGCGGCGAGTGCGACCTTGCCGGAATCCACTTGCTCGATCCGAAAACCGGTGAGTACAACCGGCCCTTTCTTACGGACGGCATGACGCTCATCAACGGCTACGGCCGGCGCCAGGGCATTGTCTACCGCCGCGGCGACGAGCGATTCGAAGGTCGATCGATTGACGACATTGTCGCGCAGATCGTAGCGGGCCACTCCGAGGCCGGCCGGCCGGAGACGCGGACCCCGGCTACAGTGATGATCAACCGCAATCAAGGCAGCGGCACGCGGATTCTGATCGATCAACTTTTGGCCGGCGCGCGCCCGCCCGGCTATGCGGTTCAACCCACGAACCACAACGCAGTGGCCGCTGCCGTCGCCCAAGGCCGCGCCGACTGGGGCATGGCGATCGAATCCGTGGCTCGCGCCAACGACCTTGGGTTCATACCGTATCAGGACGAGCGTTACGATTTTGTGATTCCGAAGGCGCGCGCGGAGCGATCGGCGGTTAAGACGTTTATAGCGCTGCTTTCGTACGAGTCGACCATCGAGCGACTGGCCAGATTTGGGTTTAATGTAGCGCCTTCAGGAACCCGGCACTTGGCGTAGAAGAATCTCGCCGTTGCCGTCCGCCACTAAGTCGCCAACATAAACGTCGACTTCACTCGGCAGCTTCGATTCATCAAGCGGCAAACCCTTCTTGCGCAATTCACTTAGTGCCTTTACAACCGTTTCATGCGCATCCCGGCGATCAAAGCGAAAGCTTGGCAAGATCGGCGAGGGTGTGGCCCCGAGCAGTGCAATCGTGCCGCCGCGCATGCCGGCCCCGGCGCGGATGCCGGCGTTGCCAAGCACCAGAATCATGCCGCCCGCAATGTTGAAGCCGATCATGTCGTCGGCTGTGCCGCCGATGGCGATGGTTCCCTTCTGCATCGAGAGTCCGATCTCGTTGCCGGCGTTCCCGTCGACGAGGATCGTGCCGCCGGCCATGCCTTTGGCCGAGCCGCGATAGGCGGCGCCAACCAGGTGGCCCGCATTGCCCTGTACGTGGATCAGTCCGGCGCGCATTTCGCAGCCGACCCAGCCGCCGGCATCGCCTTCGATGCGAATCTCGCCGCCGCGCAGCTCGCTGCCGATGTGCCGCCCGGCCGGGCCGTGAACGAAAATCTGGCCGCTGCGCATTTGGGCGCCGATCCAGTGCACCCCGGCCAAGTTTCCTTCGAAGTCGAACCGCTTGTCGCCGGCGTCGCCCGTGACCGAAAACATTTCCGCCAGCGGCAGCTTGCGATTGCCGTGGAAGATCTCGAACCGCTCGATCTCAGCCAACGATTTATCGCACGCCCAATCGGGCGTAAGCCCCTCGATTTCAACGGGCACGGGCGTTTCGGCGCGGTAGGTCAGCTTGATTGCCATGAATGGATGCTGGATGCTGGAACTGCGGCCGGCCCAAATTGGGCCGGATAAATCGCCCGGCCATCTTGGCCGGGTGCATCGAGGATCCAGTATCCAGCATCCGGCATTCGGCATCCAGCCATGCGCAAAGGCGCGATCATTCTCTGCGGCGGCAAATCGAGCCGCATGGGCCGCGATAAGGCAACGCTGCCATTTGGGCCGGAGCGGATGCTGCAGCGGGTCGTGCGCTTGGTCGGCCAAGCGGTTGCGCTGGAAAATATCGTGGTGGTCGCCGCGCCAAACCAGTCGCTGCCTGAGCTGCCGGCCGGCATCGTCACGGCGCGCGACGCTCATGAGTATCGCGGTCCGCTGGCGGGCCTGGCAACCGGACTTCGTGCGCTCGAGGGCCGAATTGACGCCGCGTACGTCACAGCCTGCGACGTTCCGCTTTTGGCACCGGCGTTTATCGACCAAATGTTTGAGCTGCTCGGCGACTTTGACATCGTTGTGCCGGTAGATGCGCAGCACCACCATCCGCTCGCGGCCGTTTATCGGCCCACTGTCCTCGCGCACGTCCAACGGCTGCTCGACGCCGATCGGATGCGGCCGCGATTTCTGTTTGATGAAGTGAATACGCGGGAAGTGCCCGTGGATGAACTGCGCGCCGTCGATCCGCAGCTTTCCACGCTGGAGAACTTGAACTGTGAGGAGGACTACGTCGCTGCGCTATCGACCGCCGGTTTCGCCGCAGCACGCGAGTCGTAAAAGCGGGCGTTGACTCTTGCGTATTGCGCGGAAAGAGACTGTGGAAGGCGCCGCGTCTTTCGATGGGCGTCGGGCGTCGCCTCCCACAGATCGTTCGGGTTGCGGTGCAGAATATCTTAGCGCGAAACACTCGCCTGAGCCGTCTTGCTGAGCTTGCCATCGGCTTCCGGAACCGCCACGCCGCCCACGGATCGGCAAGCGAACGCCGTGGTCCAGCGGATGTCGGTCAGCTTTGCATCTCGTTTCGCCAGAGCATCTTGAAAGGCGTTGTAGTTTGGAAGCTGCTCGGCTGTGACGGGCGTCGCCGATTTGGCAGAGAGATCCGACGAAAGGTCATTCGGTCGGAACGAACTGTCGTCGATGGCTTCGGGAACGGCCCGGAAATCCTTCTCTGGATAGGGCATGTCGACGGTTAACAGCAGGTGATTGGGCGTTGCTTCCGACTCACCGACTGAGACAAATTCGAGTGCCTCCAAACCGGCCACGAGTTCTTTGGATGGCGTTGAGCCAGCGTCGATCTCCAGCACGACGGGGCCGAAAAAGTGCAGCCGATCGCGCGGAATCGAAAAACGGCTTCCTTCGAGCGCGGCCTCGACTTCGCTGAGAGCGACATCCTCTGCAAAGTAAAACGTCAGGTACCACTGGTCGCCGACCTGGCGTATCCCGATCGAACGGAATTCTTCGGCCTTCGGAAACAACTTGTTCTCCAGCCTGGCGGTCAGCAGCTTCGTGCACTCGTCGGCGTTTTCGGCCGTGACGCCGTCAATCGGCAAGCACAACATGGGCGGCCCGCCGGCCCTTGCCTGGGCGCTAGCCAACCAAATCGCGGCCAACACGGCGAAAAATGAAAGTCGGCGAAACATGGTTAGGTCCTCCGGGTTTGGCGTGAACTCGAGCTCTCACTACTCGAATCGTACCCGGCCATAAACAGCAGATATAATTGTTTATTTGTGTTGCTATAATCTTTATTGTTGTATTTCTGGTCCGGTAATGTTGGCCCCGGCACCACATGAGTGAACTCCGATCGCTTTCGACTGACCAGATGGCGGCGTTAGTCGAGCTTGCCCGGCAGGGTACGCTGCGGGCCGCGGCCGAAGTGCTGCATCTTTCCGAGCAAGGAGTGCGCAATCGACTTATCGCGCTGGAGTCGCGATTGGGCGTCGAGCTTTATCACAAGCGCCGCGGCATTCGCCGCAGCTCGCCGCTGACTCAAGAGGGCAGCCGCTTTCTGCCTCACGCGATCGCGTTCCTGCAGCGCGCCGGCGAACTAAGCGAATTATTCCGCGAATTGGCCGAGCCGCGCGAAGTGCGAGTTGTGGCCAGCCAGTATCTCATCGCCTACGCGCTCGTGGACGTAGTGAGGCGGTTCCACACAGCCGAGCCGACGATTCGCATCCGCTTGAGCGCCCGCACCGAGGATGAGATCGATCAGGCGGTGCGCCAGGACCCGCAAATTACACTGGGCGTCGCGGCGCCGTACGAGGTGTCGACAGAGCTCGAATACCGTCACTGGTTTTCACTGGATTGGAGCTTGATCACACCCCAGCGCCATCCGCTCGCCCAGAGGCGCCGGCTGCAGCTGGCCGACATCGCGGGCGAACCGCTCATTGTATATGAGCGCGGCTCAACCGGCCGCTCGCATGTCCTGGACGCGTTTAACAAGCTTCGTCTCACGCCGCGCGTGGAAATGGAAGTAACCAACACCGACCTGATCGTGCGCATGGTCGAAGCGGGATTAGGGGTTTCGATTGTCCCGCTGCATCCATCGGGCGCGGTGACGCGCGGCCGCCGCGTCGGCATCCGCCCTCTAAGGAAATTTATCCGGCCGATCGACTCGGGCATCCTCACGCGCAAAGGCGAGCGCCTCTCGAGCGCAGCCCAAAAATTCATCGAGTTTTGTAAACTCGGGTCGGTGGGCACGGCGGATACATAGCCGGACCATCTTGGTCGGCAGTGCGAAGCCCACAATATTGGGCAAAAATGCCCCGGTATTTATCCATCGGCGCTTACCTGCTTGACCCGATTCAGTTGACTATTACCATCAGCAGGCATGAAGCGCGGAAGCGCTTCTGCAAGGGACGACATCAAACTCCGGAGCAATTATTCAATGACTTCATCACAATTCGCACTTGCCACGTTAGTTTTGGCAATTCTCTGCACGGTGTCGGCGAGCAGAGCGCAAACCGCAAGTTCGTCCTCAGGCAACAATGAAATTTCGAATGCGACGCTGGCTTACGTGGGCACGTATACCGGCGGCAAGAGCCAGGGCATCTATCTATTCCGGTTGGAATCGCAAAACTCGGATGCCTCGCAAAACGTTCTGCTGGTTCCGCTTGGCCTGGCCGCGGAAATCGCCAGCCCAGCGTTTCTGGAAATCGACGCCAAGCGGCGGCTCGTGTTTGCCGTGAATGAAACCAACGAGATGAACGGCCGGCCTACCGGCGGTGTGGGCGCGTTTTCGGTCGACGCCGCGACGGGCAAATTAAAGCTGCTGAACCAGCGCTCTTCGATGGGGACCGGCCCTTGCCACTTGGTTCTCGATCGCGCGGGCCGGCATGTTTTCGTGGCCAACTACGGCAGCGGCAGCGTCGCGGTGCTTCCTGTCGCGTCCGATGGCCGCCTCGGTGAAGCATCCGACGTCGTGCAGCATGAGGGCAAAAGCGTTGATCCGCAGCGGCAGGAGGGGCCGCATGCCCACTGCGTGACGCTCGACCCGGCCAACCAGTTTCTTTTCGTGTGCGACCTCGGCCTCGACAAGGTCATGATCTACAAGTTCGACGCGGAGAACGGGAAGCTGACGCCGAACGAGCCGGCGTTCGCCGCAGTTGCGCCGGGCGCCGGTCCGCGGCACATGGTCTTCCGCCCTGACGGACGTTTCGCCTATGTCATTAATGAGCTGAACTCCACAATCACCGCATTCTCTTACAACGCCGACGCAGGCGCGCTAGAGGAGCTGCAAACCGTCTCCTCCTTGCCCGAAGATTACGACGGACCCAATACGTGCGCCGAAATCGGCATCCATCCTTCCGGAAACTACGTGTACGCATCGAACCGCGGTCACGACAGCGTCGTGCTGCTGGCGGTCGATCCCGAAAAGGGGACGCTTTCCTACGTCGCGGAGCAGAGCTCTGGCGGCAAAACGCCGCGCCATTTCGGCATTCACCCGGCCGGCACCCACCTGGCAATCGCCAACCAGAACTCCGATACGCTGCTGCTGTGCCGAATCGACGAGGCGAATGGCCGGCTGAAGCCGTCGGGCGTTTTTGCCGAGGCGCCGACGCCCTCTTGCATTCAATTCTTGCCGCCGGCTGAGGGCGCTCGCTGAACAGATCGAGGGTGGCTGGGGCAACGCCCCCAGCAAAGCGCGGGGTTGCTGGGGCATTGACACAGGCAGCCCGTGGCCCGCTACTTCTGCGGCATCTCAGGTTTCTTATAATGCGATTTGAGTCGCATCGTACGCTTCTAGGAGGCTCCTTCTGGCAAATCGCAACAAAAAGAATCGAAACGCCTCCGGCAACGCGGCCGCCAAGTCCGCTGCTCCTGCAACCGGCACGGCGCGCTTGGCCCACCCGCCTCTCGCGGTCGTCACGATTCTGGTGCTTACGTCGGGCTGCGCGGCACTAGTGTTCCAAATCGCATGGATGCGGGAATTGCGCCTTATCTTCGGCGCGACGACGGCCGCGGCGGCCGCTGTGCTGGCCATCTTTATGGCCGGGTTGGGAATCGGCAGCGCCCTCTTGGGAAAAATTGCCGATCGTGTGCCAAATCCGCTGCGGATGTATGGGCTGCTCGAAGTGGCCATCGCGCTGAGCGCCGCGGCCACGCCGTGGCTCATCTCGCTGGCCGGGCGCATTTATCTTGGCCTGGGTGGACAAGAATCGCTGGGCGTCACCGGCGCGACCGCAGTTCGCTTGCTGCTCGCCGCGGTGATCATGGCAGTTCCTACAGTGCTCATGGGCGGGACGCTTCCGGCGGCAGTTCGTTCGGTCACGCGAGCGACCGATTTGCATCGGGGCAGTTTGGGCATTCTCTACGGCTCGAACACACTCGGAGCCGTGCTGGGATCGGCCGGCGCCACGTTTTTCGCCCTCGAAACGCTCGGGACGCGGGCCACTCTCATGTCGGGCTGCGCGCTGGGCTTTCTCGCCGGAATCACGGCGATCGCGCGATCGCGATCGCTTTCCCCGCCAGTCTCCGAACAGGTCGCAGCATCCTCTTCTAAGGAACACATTTCACAACCCAGGCCGACAGCGCCGGCCGACGACGCCGCTCCACTGTCGGGCGACTGGATGCTTTACTTCGCCGCGGCAGTGCTCGGCTTTACGTTTTTCGCGCTTGAACTGGTGTGGTATCGCATGCTGGGGCCGATTCTGGGCGGCACCGCATTTACTTTCGGGTTGATCTTGTGCGTCGCGCTCGCGGGAATCGGCGTCGGCGGCATTGCCTACAACTTCGTGTTCTCCCGCTGGCGGCCAACCTGGTCAGCACTGGCCGTGACCTGTGCCCTGGAGGGACTGTTCACGATTTTTTCGTTCGCTTTGGGCGATCGCCTCGCACTCTTAGCGGCCGCAAAAACTGAAGCAGCCGGCAGCTTCGGCGAACTGATCCGCGGATGGACATATATCACCTCGATCGTCGTGCTTCCGGTGGCGCTCGTAGCAGGCGTGCAGTTTCCGCTGCTGATCGCGTTGTTGGGCTCCGGCCGGCGGGCCGTCAGCCGGCACCTCGGCACGGCTTACGCCTGGAACACGTTTGGTGCGATTGCCGGTTCGCTTGTGGCCGGCTTCGGCGCGATGCCACTGCTCACCGCGCCCGGCATGTGGCAAGCAGTCGCCATGATGCTTGCCGCGCTTTCGATCATGATCGCCGTTGGCTCGCGCCAAACGACTCGGCGCGGCGCCGTGGTGCTCGCGGTTTTGTCGATTGCCACGGTGGGTTTGTCGTTCGCTGAAGGGCCGACGGCCGTCTGGCGGCACAGCGGGATCGGCGTTGGCCGGGCGGAAGTGCCCCTTAACTATCCGAATCAATTGCGCCGATGGATCAGAGAAAAGCGCCACGGACTCGTTTGGGAGACCGAGGGGATTGAATCGAGCATCGGCATTCTCGGCGACCACGGGCTGGCGTTTGTCGTCAACGGCAAGTCGGACGGCAGCGCGCTCGGCGACGCACCCACTCAAATTGGCGCTGCGATTCTGGGCGCGGTGCTGCACGAGGATCCGAAAACCGCCTTGGTGATCGGCCTGGGCACAGGAGAATCGGCTGGCTGGCTCGCCCAGATGCGAAACATGCAGCACGTCGACGTCGTCGAGCTGGAACCTGCAATCGACGAGATGGCGCGGCGGTGCAGCGAGCTGAACTGGGACGTGCTCAACAACCCCCGCGTGCAGCGCATCTACAACGACGGGCGCGAGTTCGTGTTCACGACCAAGAACCAGTATGATGTCATTTTTTCGGAGCCTTCGAACCCGTACCGCGCCGGCGTGGCGTCGCTCTACACCAGCGAGTTCTATCAGGCCGCCAGGCGGCGACTCAAGCCCGGCGGCTTGTTCATCCAATGGCTGCAGGCCTACGAGGTCGACGCACTCACGGTGCACACCGTCGTGGCAACGGCCCGTTCGGTGTTCAATCACGTCGAGCTTTGGCACACGTTGCCTTCCGACTTGCAACTGGTTTGTTCGGCCGAGCCCATCGAGTATTCCGCCTCTGAGCTGCGCGAGCGGCTGGCGTCCGAAGTCGTGCAAATGGCGCTGATGTATTCCTGGAAAATGGGAGACCTTGAGGGATTTCTTGCGCATTTTATCGCCAACGCCCGGTGGACGACCGGCGTCGAGCAACTTCCGATGATGCAGCGCAACACCGACGACCGCACCGTTCTGGAATACAGCTTCGCAAAAACTGTCGGCGGGCCGACGGGATTCTCGGTCGAGAAGCTGCGCGCGAATGTTCAAAAGGCCGGATTGCATCGGCCGGCGCTCGCGGGCGAGACCGTCGACTGGAACCGCGTGGAAATTCGCCGGCAGGAATACAGCCTGCTCAATTCAGGCGAGTTGTCGCTCGATTTGCTCTCCGAACCGCACGACCGCGCGCTCATCCAAGCATTCGCCAGCTTCGGACTCGAAGATTACAAATCGGCGGTCGAAACCTGGCCGGCTCAGCATCGCCCGCCGCAAAATTCCATTCAGCGGCTTGTGCTGGCCACAAGCTACGCCGAGCTGGGCCGCGCCGAATGCCTGGAGCTGCTTACCGAGACAGTCGAGGAGTTCCCGACCGAGACGGCGGCGGTGAAAGCCATTTACTATTGGCGCGCCGGCGATGCGCCCGCCGCTTCCCAATGGCTCGAGCGGTATTTGACCATGCTAACCGAGAATCCGTGGGTGATTCGCGTTGTCGCCGAGCCGGCGCTCGTGATGTGCATGCCTATTGCGAAAGCCGACCCGGAAGCAGCCCGGCGCTTGTACACGCAGCTGTCGCGGCAGTTCGCTTCGCGCCAGTTCCACTATCAACGCCTGGTGACGCAAGCCATAGTGGCCGAAAATCTCGGGCCGGAAAAAGTCGTCGAGGCGATGGCGAAATTCGAGCCCGAGGTGCCCTGGATCAGCCGGGTGCTCGAATCGCGCGCCGAAGCGTACAAGGCCGTCAATCACCCGCTCGCAGGACGCGCGGAGGGCGATTTGGAATGGTACCGGCAGCACGAAGGGGCCGATCGATAGCAAAAACGTGGCCTGAACAATTTTTGGCGCGACGCACCAAAAAGTTCCTGCAAGCAGTTTCAAAACTGGGGGCTAGCGCCCCGCGGCTGATCCGAATCAGCCGAAACGCGCTAGCGTCCGGTTTCTTCCGATGGTATTGAAACGGCTTCTGGCAGTTTCTGGCACCGTTTTACGTCTGGACGTCTTTTACGGCGCGTCGGCGAGGATTCGCTCGCTTACGCTTCGGGTTACTGTGGTTCTCCTTGTTTTCTGTCATGGTGATTTTGGCGGGCGGACCAAAATAAAAAATGATGGGCCCATTGAGGGGCAGTTGAGCATGGCGCGCATGGTCGCTCCCCCTGAAG
>DATFGJ010000483.1:0-4798 GCA_035249585.1 Lacipirellulaceae bacterium | reverse complement strand
AGAGTTTTTCGATTTCCGGCACGGGCAGCCGGCGTGCATTCTCCGACGTGTATCCGTCTTTTGCGAATGCCGAAGGATGAGTCCCGCGCGTGAAGAACTGGTCGTAATTGCGGCCATGCTGGCACGGGATTCGGTAGTAATCCTCGAAATCCTCCGCGCGCGCGAATTCTTCCGCCGTGACCAGCACTTCATGCATCTTTTCGCCGGCCCGAACGCCGACAACTTCGATGCCGTTTTCCGCCTCGAATACGTTCAGCACGCCCTGCGCCAAGTCGCCGACGGTGGCGGCCGCCGCCTTGCGGACAAACATGTCCCCCTGGCCGGCATGCTGCATGGCAAACGTGACGAGCTCCACCGCCTCGGCGAGCGGCAATAGCAGCCGCGTCATCTCGGGATGAGTGATGGTAAGCGGTCGCCCCGCAGCGATCTGATCGACAAACAGCGGAATCACCGAGCCGCGCGAGTACATCACGTTGCCATAGCGCACGCCGCAAAACGTCACCACGGTCTGCGGCGATTGAGAACGTGCCAGCATCAGCTTTTCCATCAGCGCCTTGGATTGCCCCATGGCATTGATGGGGTACACCGCCTTGTCGGTGCTCAGCACGACAACTTTTTCGACCCCGTTTTGCTCCGCCGCTTCCAGAACGTGATGCGTGCCGATGATGTTAGTCTGCACCGCTTCCATCGGAAAAAATTCGCAGCTAGGAACCTGCTTCAACGCGGCCGCGTGGAATACAAAATTGGCCCCGCGCATGGCCACAGCCACGTGGTGCCGGTCTCGAACATCGCCGATGACGAACGACAGCCGGCGGTCGCTGTACGCGATCCGCATGTCATGCTGTTTTTTCTCGTCGCGGCTGAAGACGACAATGCGGGCCGGGTCGTGAGAGCTTAAAACGAGCCGAATGAAGTCATGCCCGAACGAGCCGGTGCCGCCAGTGACGAAAATAGCTTTGCCCTGAAACATGGCGATTGTCGCCCGGCCGCACGGGCCGAAGCAAAAGCGTTGCCGACAAGACGGACCGAGCCGGAAGAGTGAACCAAGTCGAGCCGCGATGATTGCGGAGCGGCGGAGTCTATCGGCCGCATGCACCGCTAACAAGTTCAATTGAGAGGCTATTTCAATCAAAACCGCCAAGGACGCCAAGACCGCCAGATTCACCGTCGATATGGGACGGCGCTATGCTTGCTCTCCATTATCTCAACGTATTTTCCGGAATTGACAGCATTCCCCTGCTTGGCGCTCTTGGCGTCTTGGCGGTTCAAGTCGCAGCTGCATTACGAAGCCGCCGCTCGGAAACCATCTTGCGGCGTTGGCCCGCGATGGTGTACTTACCGCACCTTGATTCGCCCGGCGACGCGCCACGCGCTCTGTCGTGCGCATCCTCCTCGTCTACCAGGTAGCCATGTTCTACCAGCGTGCCTTAGTGCTCCGGTCTCGTTTCGCGCGCGCCGCGTGTGGCGGCGGGCGTCGCTCGACGGGACGAATACTCATTGTGCTTGCGCTTTCGAGTATTGTGCCTGCGCTTTCGGGTTGTCGCACCGCGCACTATTCGGCAAAGCGTCTTCCTCAAGAATTGCGTGTCGCGGCCGCACCTGCGGACACCGGAATCAATCTGGAGCGGATGGGCGGCGCAGGCGTAGGCACGTCCCAGATCGGCACAGGCGATCTCGTGGAAATCACGATCGTCAGCGGCAACGGCGATGAGCGGGTTATGCCCGTGCCGGCCCGCGTCGCCGCCGATGGCACCGTCCTTGTGCCGCTAATTGGCGCCGTGCCCATCGGCGGAGTGGAGCCGATTGCCGCGGAGCAGCGCATTGCCCACGCCGCCATCGAGCGCGGTATCTATCGACAGCCGTACGTCACGCTCGAAGTGATCGAACCGGCCGTGAATCGGGTGACCGTGCTCGGCGCCGTTGGCAAGCCGGGTGTGGTGGAGCTGCCGCGCGGCGCGTGTGATCTGGCCAGCGCGCTGGCGGCCGCTGGCGGCCTATCGAAAGAGGCCGGCACGCAAATTGAAATCCTTCATCACCAGGGGTCGCCATTCCTGGCCGGGTCGCCCGCAGGACCGGCCGGCAGCAACGACCAACCAATACGGCTCGCCGCGCACACCGATGCATTCGGTGCGCCCCCCATCGGACTGCCACCGTCGCCGCCCCAGATGTCGCGCATCGATCTGGCTCAAGCGGGACCTGCGGCTCATGAGAACCGGCAGCTCGAGGACCGTGATGTGGTGATGGTTCTTCCAGAAGAGAAACGCATCATCCACGTGACAGGGCTGGTCCGTAAACCAGACCAATTTGCCGTTCCTCAGAGCGAGGACATTCACGTTTTGGACGCGATCGCCATGGCCGGTGGCACCACTTCGCCCGTGGCCGACAAGGTCTACGTGATTCGCCAAATGGCGGAAATGCCCGAGCCGGTAGTTATCAAAGTCAGCATTGCCGGGGCCAAGCGCAACGGCAACGAAAACCTGAGGCTCGCATCAGGCGACCTCGTGAGTGTCGAATCCACCGTGTCGACTCTGATGCTCGAGTCGGTAAGCAAGTTCTTCCGCATGGCAATTGGCGTTAATGGACGCCTGACCGCATTGTAGCTGGACCACGCATGCCAACAGCGACCGACAATCCGGAGCATGTCGCGACCGACCTGCCGATGGCCGCCGATTCGTCGGAACTGGTCCACAGCCTGCTCCGGCTGTGGCAGGTGGCCCAATACCGCCGCAAGACGATCCTGCGCGCGGTGTGCGCTAGCGCGATCTTCGGCGCGCTGTACTTCGTGTTTGCCCCGCGCTATTACGACTCCACCGCCAAGCTCTGGATTGTGCATCGCAATCAAGACCAGGTTGCGAGCATGGGCGACGAGCCGGTGCTGGACAACACGATGGCCAACCAGCGGGAAATTGTCGTCAGCCCGGTGGTGCTTCAGCAGGCGATCGAGTACTTGCTGCCCGAACATCGGCTGGATTTCCAAGATTCACCGCCATCGGAGTGGGCCAGGATTCTGGCGGGCGGGCTGTCGGCGCGCACCGCGCGCAAGACGAATATCATTGAGATCCGCTACCGCTCGCTGTCGCCGGAAGCCGCATCAGCGGTCGCCAGCGCGATCATTCAATCGTATCTGCAGTTCGTCGACCGCACGCATAAGGGTTCAGCGAACGAAGTCATCGCGGCCCTCAGCCACGACCGGGACAAAATCACGACGCTTCTGGCCGCCAAGCAGGAGGAGCTGCGGGCCACGCTGCAGCGCGTCGGGCATTTGCCCGTGCAGTCGGACGAAGGAATCACCGACCCCACGATCCAAGCGGCGCTGCAACTTTACAACGGATTGCTGGAGACCAAACGCCGGCGGTTGAAGCTGCAAGGGCTTGTCGTTTCGATCGGAGAGGCCATTCAAAGCGGCGAGGACCTGCAGCAATACGTCGTCGGCATGGAGGAAATCGTCGGCCGGCAGATGTTGATCTCGGCCCTCGGCATCAGCCCGCAGGACATGATGCTCATCAACACGCAGCAGCAGAAGCTCCTCGATGCCCAGACAGAACTTCAGAAAACGGCGCCGTTCTACGGGCCGGCTCACCCCAAGGTCGTCGAGCTGCACGAGCGCATTCAATCGATCCAGCAATATCTCGCAACGTACCGCGCCGACGCCGGCCAGCGATTGGCATCCTTCGGCGGCAATGATTTAGGGCCGCTGCTGCAGAAGATGCTCGAACAATCGGTGGCTCAAAGCGTGAACGAGGAGCAGCAATTGCAGGCCGCCTTCACTGAAGCGCGCAATGCCGCCGTCCAGCAAAGTGCCGAGATCATGCAGTTACAAAACCTGGAGCGCGACGTCCGCCGGCTCGAAGAGCAGCAGGACATCTTGATCCAGAAAATGCACAACATCGACGTCGAGCATTTTCGAGCGCCGATCCAGGCCACCGTCGTTCAAGAGCCGTTGCCCGACGACAAACCCGACTCGCCGAAATTGCGCCTAGTGCTCATGTTCTCGTTAATGGCCGGTTCTTTTGTGGGCGGAATCATCGCCTATGTACAAGATGTGCTCGACGATCGCTTCACTTCGCCGGAGGAGATGTCCGCTCAATTGGGAGTTCCCGTGTTGTCGATGGTGCGGCGGATGGAGCCGCTAGAGGGTGTTGGGCTGTCGACCGTTCAAACCTTTGTCGCTCCCAACGCTGTCGAGACCGAAGCCTTCCGCACGCTTCGCACGGCGCTGACCCTCGGTACCGAAACCACCGATCGCATCGCGATTTCCAGCGCCGAGCCGGGCGACGGAAAGACGACCGTCGCGGCAAACCTGGCCGTGTCCTTCGCACAGGCGGGCAAGCGGACCCTCATCATCGACGCCGATTTGCGAAAGCCCGGCATGACCGCTCTCATCGGCCTCAAGGGACAACCGGGCCTGGCCGACGTGCTTTGCAGCCACGAACACGCGTCAGTTGCCGTCGCCGCGCTTGTTCGCCACACCGAGCTGGCGACGCTCGACATTCTGCCGGCCGGGCTGCGTCGACCGAATCCGGCCGAGCTACTCAGTGGGCCAAACTTCGTCGAGCTGTTGGCATGGGCCGAATCGGCCTACGAGCAAGTCGTCGTCGACTGCCCGCCCGTGCTCGCCGTGAGCGATGCCCAGATCATCGGCCGGCTTCTCGACGGCGCGATACTTGTCGTGCAACCGCAAAAGAATCATCGTCGCCTCGTTGCCCGCGCTTGCTACAGCTTTACCACGACAGGCAGCAAGGTGCTGGGCGTCGTGGCCAACGGCCTCACGCCTCAATCCGGCCGCGGCTATGGATAC
>DATFGJ010000482.1:0-9218 GCA_035249585.1 Lacipirellulaceae bacterium | reverse complement strand
CGTCGCCGTCGTAATCGCCGGCCACGGTCACGTTCGGGTCAATGCGATAGACGTCGCCGGTTACCAGGTACGCAATGTAAAGATTGCCGCGGGCATCCTCGCCGAACGAAACGGGCCATTGCGGCGAGCCGACGTTCGGCGTCAGCAGCGAGTCGATGTTCATGACGGTGCCAAATGGATTGGCCGGGTCGAACATCCAGTAATTGTCATCGGCGGTGCTGACAGAGTTCCGCGAATCGAGGAAGAAGTACTTTCCTTGCAGCGACGGGTCGGGGCCGCGATACACATAGCCGCCTGAGACGACGGTGCCGCCGAATTGGTCGTTGTCGCGATCATAATCGTAAACGGGGTCGACATTGCCCGATGGCTTTGGTCCACCCACGCTGCCCGGTGTTTGAATCAGTCCTTCGCGCAGGCGCCAGCCATAGTTCGCGCCGCCCGCCCAATTGGCCGGTTGAAAATCAATTTCTTCGCGGGCGCTTTGCCCGACGTCGCCAATCCACAGGTCGCCCGTCTGGCGATCGAAGCTCGCGCGAAACGGATTGCGCAGGCCATAGGCCCAGATTTCATCGTCGCCCACATCGTCCCCGGGCACGCCAACTCCCGCTTTGAACGGATTCGTCGGAGGAATGGCGTAGTTGCGAGCGCTGTCGGTTGGGAAATCATCGGCGTCGACGTTGATGCGAAGCATTTTGCCCAGCAGGTTGTTTGTCGTGTCTTGCGCGTTGCCGGTGCCGGACGTGTGGCCAGTGCCGCTGTCGTTGCTGCCGCCGCCATCGCCCGTGGCGATGTATAAGTAGTCATCATTCGGGCTGAAGCCGATCCAGCCGCCGTTGTGATTCTGAGCCGCCGTGTGTGGGACGCTGATGATTTCGCGCAAGGAGCCCGCATTGGCTTGATTGGGATTTGTCGAGGAAACGGTAAACTCACGAACTCGAATCGTAAACGGCGAACCGGTCGTGACGTCGACATAAAACTTGCCGAACCCGGGCATGCCCTCGTTAAAGTAATTCGGATGAAAAGCCAGGCCGAGCAACCCGCCTTCGCCGGACGTGTCGACTGTCGTCGACAGGAAGGGCGTCGCCTGCAACATTCCAGTGTTGAGATCGAGAATGCGAATCGCCCCGCCGCGCTGGGCGATGAACAGCCGCGAAATGTCACCGGGCGCGTGCGTGACAAAGATGGGATTCGCCAACCCGCTGGCCACGCGCGTGAGGCCGTGGATGGCGGCGACGGCTGGTTTTGCGGTCGAACCGAGAAAGACTGCGACGGCGGCGGCAAGAATGATGTAAAGGCGCATGGCCTCTCCTCAGTTTTTCGTCCAAGGCGGTTGGCGGCCGTTCCGATGCCGCCTGCGATACGGCAAACATCATGCCTGCTTTGGAGCGCATTCTACCAAGAACAAGCGGCAAGCTCAAAAACGGCCGAGATCGGGAATCGCGCGGGCCGGGTCGCATCGACTTTGCCAGTGTTTTTCAAGCGAGAGCCTTGCGGCCGGCGGTTTTAATTCGAGATCCAGTTTCCTGCATGTGGGCTGCAAGCTGCTGTGCGCTCAGCTCGTACCGCTTGCAACTTTCCCGAATCTCATTTCGCACTGGCGAAGCCAGTGGCACACGTCTGGTGCCGGCCTCGACGCGAGATGAATGGCCAGATGCACATCATCGTAAGCAGCATCGCGGACGGCTCCGGGATCACGTCTGTGGCGATGCGATAGACTTCGCCGCTGGCGATGTAGGCGATGTATAAGTTGCCGATGGCATCCTCGCCGAAGGAAACCGGAAACATCACAGTACCGACGTCCGGCGTGAGTAGCGAATCGATGTTCTGGACCGTGCCGAACGGATCGGCCGGGTCGAACATCCAGTAATTGTCGTCGGCCGTCGGTGCGGAGCTGCGCGAATCCAGGAAAAAGTATTTGCCGTGCAGCGAGGGGTCAGGCCCCCGATACACGTAGCCGCCGGAAACCACCGTGCCGCCGAATTGATCGTTGTTGCGATCGTAATCGTAGACCGGGTCCACGTTGCCTGGCGGGCGTGCGCCGCCGACGCCGGGCGTCTGAATCAGTCCTTCGCGGAGTCGCCAGCCGTAGTTCTCGCCGCCTGTGCTGGAAGCCGGCTGGAAGTCGATTTCCTCCCGCTGGCCTTGCCCGACGTCACCGATCCACAGGTCGCCGGTCAGCCGATCGAAGCTGGCGCGGAACGGGTTGCGCAGTCCGAAGGACCAGATTTCATCATCGCCCACATCGTCGCCCGGCACGCCGACGCCCGCTCTAAATGGATTGGTGGGCGGGATGGCGTAATTCCGCGCGGCGTCGGCCGGAAAATCGTCGGCGTCGACATCGATGCGCAGCATCTTGCCCAGCAGATTGTTCGTCGTGTCCTGGGCGTTTCCGGTTCCCGCGGTGTGGCCGGTTCCGTCGTCGTTTCCGCCGCCGCCGTCTCCGCTGGCGATGTAGAGATAGCCGTCGTTGGGGCTGAAGCCGATCCAGCCTCCGTTGTGATTGGTTTGCGGCTGGGCGAAGCTGAGAATCTCGCGCATGGAGGCAGGATCCGCCAGGTTCGGATTCGCAGCGGAGACCTGGAACTCTCGGATTCGCGTGGTGAAGGGCGCGGTCGTTGTCGCGTTCACATAGAATTTGCCAAAACCGGGCGTTCCGGCATTGAAGTAATCGGGGTGAAAGGCCATTCCGAGCAAACCGCCTTCGCCGCGATTATCGACCGTCGTCGTGAGAAACGTTCCTCGCTCGAGCAGGCCGGTGTTCAGGTTGAATATGCGAATGGACGCCGCCGCACCAGTGCTTTCTGGCGGCGAGCCGCGCTCGACGATGAACAGCCGCGAAGTGTCGCCCGGCGCATGGGTCACGAAGATCGGCGCGCTGAGTCCGCTGGCGACGCGCTCCAGGCCGAGGATGGCGGCCTGGGAGGAAGCGGTGGTTGAAAGCAACAGACAGAGTCCTGCCAGAACTTCAAACCTGCGAGTCATCATGGTCGTGCCTCTCATTAGCGGACTGGCCCACAGTTCTTGTTGTCGTAAGTCATGCTGATTGCCTGGCCCGGCGTCCGGTATTGTAGCAAAGCAACAACGAATTGCACCCTAATTTCAGTTGATCACGGCGTTCAATCGTCAATTCTACATGGCGCATGCTGGCCGGAATGCGTCCAAACTGGTCGCTTGTTGTACGAGAGTGGGCCGTACACTTGATCGGCCGAGTCGTAGTGGATGCGTCACGGCTAGAGATCGAGATCTAGCGCTGGTGCACTCAGCTCCAGAACTGCCGGTCGAGCATGCGGTAGTTCACCGCTTCGCTGAGGTGCTCGGGCAAGATTTCGGCGCTGCCGTCGAGGTCGGCGATGGTGCGCGCCACGCGCAGGATCTTGTCGTGGGCCCGCGCGGAGAGACCCATTTCCTGGATGCTGGAGCGCAGCAGGTTCATGCCGGCGTCGGATAGCTGGCAGTATTGGCGGATTTCGCGCGTGCTCATCTTCGCGTTCTGCCGTGTCTTGGAGCGCAGGAAGCGGGCTTCCTGCACCGCGCGGGCCGCCATCACGTGGTCGCGCATCACTGCGCTCGTGGTGCCGTCGCGAAGAACGCCTCCTGCCGTGTACCCGCCGCTCAACTCCTTGAAGGGCACGGCCGGCACTTCGATGTGCAAGTCGATGCGATCGAGCAAGGGCCCGCTGATCTTGGCCATGTAGCGCTCAATTTGCGGCACCGTGCAATGGCATTCGCGGCGCGGGTCGTTGCGGTAGCCGCAGGGGCATGGGTTGAGCGACGCGATGAGCACGAAATTGGCCGGGAAGGTGGTTGAGTTGAGTGCGCGGCTGATCGTGACGTGGCCGTCCTCGAGCGGCTGGCGCAGCACTTCGAGCGTGGTGCGGTTGAATTCGGGGAGCTCGTCGAGGAACAGGACGCCGTTGTGCGCGAGGCTAATCTCGCCGGGCGTCGGTGTCGAGCCGCCGCCAACCAGGCCGGCGTTCGATATCGTGTGATGCGGGGCACGGAAAGGGCGGCGCGCGAGCAGCGGCTGGTTAGTCGGCAAGCGGCCGACCGCGCTGTAGATGCGCGTGGTCTCGATCGATTCATCGGCCGAGAGCACGGGCAGGATTGTCGGCACGCGCTTGGCAAGCATCGTTTTGCCGGAACCGGGCGGCCCGACCATGAGCAGGTTGTGCCCGCCCGCGGCCGCGATCGTGACGGCACGCTTGGCCATCTCCTGGCCGCGCACGTCGGCGAAGTCTTCCTCGTAGTGCGACAGCACTTGGAACAGCTCGCTAAGGCGCGAGGGGGTCGGCTCGATCTCGAGCTCGCCGGTCAGGAAGCCCACGGTTTGCGACAAGCTTTCAACGGCGATCACATCGATGTCTTCCACCACGGCGGCTTCGGCCGCGTTGGCGGCGGGAACGATGAGGCCTCTGTAGCCGGCCTCTTTGAGGCCGGTGAGACTGCGCGTAAGGCCGGCCTCGGAGAGTCCAGCTACAGTTCGCTTGGCTGCCGCCATCGCCATCGAAAGTGCACCCTTCACTGGCCGCGTGCTGCCGTCCAGCGCCAGCTCGCCGACAATTGCGTATTGGTCGAACAACTCGCTCTTAAGCTGCCCGCTGCCGGCCAGAATGCCCACGGCAATCGGCAAATCAAAAGAGCCTGCGCTTTTAGGCAGCTCGGCCGGGGCCAGGTTGATGACCACGCGATCCTGCGGTCGCACGAAGCCGCTGTTCACCAGCGCGCGCTCGATGCGGTGCGTGCTCTCTTTTACCGCCTGCTCTGGCAATCCGACCAGCACGGTCTTCGGCAACGCGCCGGGCGAAACGTCGACCTCCACCTCGACCGGCAGCGCATCGATGCCGAGCAGCGAAAAGGTGTGCAGCTTGGCGAGCATGGCGTCAGTGTAATCGTCGGCTTAATGAAATGCGAGTCGCGGCAAATCGGTTCGTTGTTTGCACCTGGACGCATCGAAACGGTATATTGCTCTCACTACCAACATTGAAATTGGGGGGATTACCGGTCATGAATTCACTGATTGTTATCCATCCGTACAAGGCGCATGGCGATTGGGTATTCGATGATCCAAACGTCGGCCTGGTGCAAGAGCCGTTCGTGTCTGGCGCCGATGTAATTCTCGATCGTATGGTCGAAGGAATACCTCACGCCGAGTCGGGCGTATCCGTGATCTTCTCGGCAAACCCTTTTCCCGGCAGTCAGTATGAATTCGAATGGCGACGCGAAGACTCGGGGGGAAACTGGTATTACAGTCCGGACTTCGATCTGGAGGGCTGGCTTTGCCCAGCGCTATTCCACTATTTCCCGCACGCACCCGAACGCTTGTATGCACAAGTAAAGCCAAAAGCGACGTAGCAGCTGCAGTATTCCGCTGGCGGCGCGCCTCTCGCGAACACCCGCATTTCAGGGAGCCACGACCATGATAAACGCACTCGATTATCGAAAGGCCGATTACCCGATTGAGCCGCTGTTCCTGCGGCGCTGGTCGCCGCGGGCGATGAGCGGCGAGCCGCTGAGCGACGCGGAAATGCGCACGCTGTTCGAGGCGGCCCGCTGGGCGCCCTCGACGTACAACGAACAGGAATGGCGCTTCCTCTACGCGCGGCGCGACACGCCGCAGTGGCCCGTGTTTTTCGACCTCCTGGTGGAAGGGAACCGCGAATGGTGCTCTCAGGCGGCGCTCTTAGTGGTGATCCTGGCCCACAAGGTTTTTTCGCGGAACGGCAAGCCGAACCCGGTGCATCTGTTCGACAGCGGCTGCGCGTTCGAGAACCTCGCGCTGCAGGGCGCGGCGATGGGCCTGGTGGTGCACGGGATGCAGGGCTTCGACTTCGACAAGGCCCGCACAGCGCTAGGCGTGCCCGACGATTATGCCGTGGCCGCAATGTTCGCCGCTGGCCGGCCCGCCGACGTGTCGGTGCTTCCCGAAAAACTTCGCGAGCGCGAAAAGCCGTCGGATCGCAAGCCGATCGACCAGATCATTTGCGAAGGCCCGTTTGCGTTTGGTGAATGAAATAGGGCTGAACTGCGCCCCATTGCGCCTAATCGAGCGGATAACGCGGCGGAGTCATTATCCCTTCATCACTGACGAGTCCGCATAAGTTGGGATCTGCAAGCAGCTTGCTAATCGTCATCGTGCGGCCATCGAGCGTGATCTCGTCGCGTACCAGTCGGACGCCGTGGCTGTAATCGACATAACGGTTGGAATGGACCGTCGTGAGCGGCTGAATCGGCCGACCATCGAGCTGGCGCCAGCCATAAATCGCCAGCCGTTTTGGCCGCTCGAAGATGCGCGGCGATAGAACAATATCCTTCTTGATGCCGACGATAAGCACGCCGAGTGGCCTATTCGCCCGCTGCTGTTCAATGATCTCATGATGCTCGAGAAATGTGGCGACTGCCTCGCGCTTGTGCGTAAGCGGCCGCGGCTCGAGATGCAGCTCCGCGTGGGCATCGATGGCATCGACGATTTTTCGCGTCGGCAGAATACAGCCGAAACGGTCGGCGATTCGCTGGGCCGTTTGTGGCGTCATCGGCATGCGCACGAAATCGTCGTCGCTGCCGACCGCAAGATAGTCGGGCATCACCTGAATCGTGGTCGCAACATCGCGCTCCTGGTTGACAACTTTGATCGTGCCGCGGATTGGAACGGATTTGAATCGCCGCAGAAACTGCGGGAAGTTGCCGGCTGTGATTTCGCGATGGATGGCCGTCTCGCGCTCTTCAAGACTCGCGTCTCTAATTTGTTGAACGACGTCCGATCCTCCCATTGCGGAGTCCAATCGCGTTGGCAACTTGAACTCGCGCGATTGCGTCGGATTTAGTTCTTCATCACGGCTGGCAACTTCTTGAACTCCGTCTTGCGCTGTCGTCCGCTCGACTGCGGGCGACGTCAAATGAATCATTGCGGCGAGCAACCAAGCCATTCGCGACATTCGACCCACCCGTGAACGATTTGGAAAAGTGATGCAGGTCTTCAGCATAACTCGATAAATTGCCGTTAGCCGCAGCGCGGCCACATTTCGGCGCGAGTGGTTGACACGCAATCAGGCCGCTTGGCCGCGATCGGGTTACGGCCGAAAAACGCGACTGCCAGAGCACATTTGTTGCGGCGTCGAGGCATTTTGCGGCCATCGTTACATGTCTCATATCGGTATGGGATTTGCTCGTTGTGCTATGGGCCGGTTCGGGGTTTAAGAGGCGAGGCGTTTGCCATGAAATGCTCACCAACGATCGAAGCGAAAACTGATTCCGTCTGGGCCGCGACCCAGGAGATGCCGCGAGCCAAAAAACTAGCCCAAGACGTTGAGGCCGATGTGTGCATCGTCGGCGCCGGCATCGCCGGCCTTTCGACCGGCTACCTGCTTACCAAGGCGGGCAAGAGCGTGGTGATTTTGGACGATGGCCCCTTGGCCAGCGGCATGACGTCCGTCACGACGGCCCACCTTTCCAACGTCATCGACGACCGCTATTACGAAATCGAAAGCTGTCACGGCGAGAAGGGCGCTTTCCTGGCCGCCGAAAGCCATACAGCAGCCATCGACCGCATCGAAGCCACCGTCAACGAACTGGCGATCGACTGCGATTTTACCCGGCTCGATGGATACTTGTTTCTTGCTCCAGGCGATACCAAGGAAACTCTGGAGAAGGAGCTTGCGGCCGCGCGGCGGGCCGGTATGCCCGCGGAACTCGTGCCGCGGTGCCCGCTGGATTACAACACGGGGCCGGCCATCCGTTTTCCCAACCAGGGCCGCTTTCATCCCCTTAAGTATCTGTCCGCGGTGACCGAGGCGATTAAGAAGGGCGGCGGACACATCTACACCAATAGCCACGCCGACCAGGTCGAGGGCGGCAAGGAAGCCAAAGTCAGCGTCGGCCAACACAACGTGCGCGCGGGCGCCATTGTCGTCGCCACGAACGCACCAATCAACGATCGTGTGGCGATCCACACCAAGCAAGCGCCGTACATGACCTATGTGCTGGGCGCGCGAGTTCCTGCCGGATCGGTGACTGATGCGCTGTATTGGGATACGCTGGCTTACGACTATCACTATGTTCGGCTTCAGCCCATGAACGGCGAAGATGCCGGGTCAAACGGCCGCGGCCAGTACGACCTCTTGATTGCCGGCGGAGAGGACCACAAGAGCGGGCAGGCCGACGATACGGCGCAGCGACACTCCCGGCTGGAAAGTTGGACCCGCACGCGCTTTCCCATGATCGAGGACATCGAATTCATTTGGGGCGGTCAATGGATGAAGACGATCGACGGGTTGGCATTCATCGGCCGCAATCCGCTGGATGCGGAAAACGTGTTCGTCGTGACGGGCGACTCGGGCATGGGCATGACCCATGGCACCATCGCCGGCATGCTGCTCACGGATTTGATTCTTGGAAAGCAGAATCCCTGGGCAACGCTGTATGACCCCTCGCGCAAGCCGATCCGCGCGGCGGGCGCGTTCGCGCAGGAAAACCTCAACGTCGCGCGCCAATATCTCGATTGGGTGACCCCCGGAGAAGTCAGGTCGTTGCGCGACATCGAGCCAGAATGCGGCGCTGTGCTGCGGCGCGGGCTATCGAAGGTGGCCGTTTATCGCGACGACAAAGGCAAGGCGCACGAAATGTCGGCCGTTTGCCCGCACCTGGGCTGCATTGTGCACTGGAATGGAGCCGAAAAATCGTGGGACTGCCCCTGCCACGGCTCGCGGTTTGACAAGCTTGGCAAAGTCATCAACGGTCCGTCCAACGCCGACCCGTCGCCGGCCGAGTCGTAATTTATCGCACACAATTCATACCGGCCGCCAAGTTGCTAAGGACGCCAAGAAGACGAAGAATAGTTGCCGTACCTGGCGACCTTGGCGGTTTGATCCGTCTTGTCCTTGTCAGTCGCCTTTAGCGGAATACGCATTTGGAGTGCGAAACGATGTCACCACACTACGAACGTTCCTTCCCAGCGTCCGGCGCGGACTCGTCGCACAGCACGATTGGCAGTGGACCCGACGATGAGGCCATGGAAGTCGCCGCCGAGGCGCTGCGCCAGGCTGAAGTCGAAGCGGTCCAGCCGGACCCGGATGTAAATTCGCTGAGCGCCTCGCAGCTCGAGCGGATGAGCATTGACGAGCTGCGCGCCGTTGCCCGCGTGCTCGACGTGCCGGATCGCAGCAAGATCATTGAGCAGGATGAGTTGCTCGAGGCAATCCGCCGCCGGTTGCCGCGGTAGAAAT
>DATFGJ010000481.1:0-8768 GCA_035249585.1 Lacipirellulaceae bacterium | reverse complement strand
AAGTGCCACAGGCTGGCGAGAATGAATCGAAAGGGTGTCATTACGTTAGTTGTGGATGATGACACCTCATGTCCCCCGGACCGATCCGAACCACTCGATCTGCTTCCGCGGGCAGAAAACCAAGCCATGCGCCTCGCAATACGGCCGAAGCCAGGTGGCACGGGCCTCTAGTTCGTGCTGATCGGTCCCCTGCGGCATCAACAGAATGCGTTCGCGCGATATCTCCGGGAATTCTGCAAGATACCGCCCAACTTCTCGCAGGTCCGCTCGCGAATCGGCGACGAACTTCACTTGGTATTCGTACTCGAGCACGAGCTTTCGAATGACATCCGGACGATGCCGTTCGCGTTCGTGACGCCGATGCCATCGCGGATGCCTTTCCGCCGACGGCGCGGAGCTGGCGAACTTCGGGCTGATCGACATCAGATCGCAGTCCAAAGGCAAATACAGAGTGCCCGCAGTTTCAATCGTCACGTGCCGGCGAATCGCCTGCAGCCGCGCGCAGAGCGGGATCATCTCGGCAAACAGCATCGGCTCGCCACCTGTGACCACGACGTGACGCGTGTCCCACTCCTCGACCTGGGCGACAATTTCGTCCGTCGACATGTCGCGCCCTTCAGGCCGCCAAGATGTGTAAGGTGTATCACAAAACCAGCAGCGCAGATTGCAGCCGCTCGTGCGCACAAACACACTCGGCAGGCCGGTGAGCAAGCCTTCGCCTTGGAGCGACCGATAGATTTCAGCAATTCGCATGGATGTTTAGGATGCCGGATGCGGGATGCAGGGCGGGATTAAATTACCGAATGCCTCGTACCTACCGCCCTGCATCCTTTATTCACATCGTCTGATAGTCAATCGGATCGGTAAGCCCCGCCTCGGCAAATCCCTTAAGTCGCAAGCGGCACGCATCGCAGCGGCCGCAGGCGACGCCGGCCTCATTCGGCGCATAACAGGAATGCGTCAAGGCATAGTTCACGCCAAGCTCGTGGCCGCGGCGGATGATCTGGGCCTTCGTCATGTGAATCAGCGGCGTATGGATGCGAAAGTTGATTGTCGTCTCGACGCCTGCTTTCGTAGCCAGGTTGGCCAAGCTCTCGAACGCCGCGATGAATTCCGGCCGGCAATCAGGGTACCCGGAGTAGTCGACCGCGTTGACGCCGATGAACAAGTCGGCTGCCCCAATCGTCTCAGCATAACCAAGCGCCAGTGCTAAAAACACTGTGTTTCGGGCCGGAACGTAGGTGATCGGAATCCCCTGCGAAATCTCCTCGTCGCCCCGATCGAGCGGCACGGCTATCGTGTCGGTCAGCGCGCTGCCGCCAAATTGATCCAGCCCAACCGAGGCAACGACATGTTTCGCGACGCCCAGCGACCTTGCCACTCGCTTGGCCGCTTCGAGTTCAAACCGGTGCCGCTGGCCATAGTCGACCGAGAGCGCGTACAGCCGAAAGCCTTCCGCGCGGGCCATGGCCGCAGTTGTCGCAGAATCCAGCCCGCCGGAAAGCAGCACGACCGCGTGGCGATCGGTTGTGACACCCGAATCGTTCATTTCGTTTTTTTATCGATGTCTGGCTGACAGATGAACCTCAAATCCCAGCCGTGCCCAGGGCACACAACGTCTGCATAGATGGCCGAAACATCTATTGAACATCTGTTCACTTTCTGTTATAATCTTGCGAATGGCTGCGCGCCGCGTCTGCCGTTGCGCGTCGCAGACAATAGCCACCAGGAAACGCTTGTGAGCATGCCGTGCACTGGTGCGTTTGATGCTGCGCGCATGCCGTTGCATCCAGCGCGGCGGCCGCCCTCGATCAGATGTCCAAAATTGATTGTGTGGGGAGTTTTGGACATCTGGTGTGAAACCCTATGAATAAGGCGGTACATGCTCAAAACCCTGTGGGGAGTTTTGGACATCTGATGTGAAACCTGGTCGATACGCGTAGATGCGCAAAACCCATAGCCAAAGATTTTGCACACTGTTGCGACACTGCGGCGCTGGCCTGCCGCCTGGCTCAGTCTCTATGTCGGGCTGCGCCCGGCCCCTATCGCCTTTCAACCTATCATGCCAGAATGCATTGCCCGTCGATAGGAGAGGCCAATGTCAGATTCTCGCAGCCTTTTGGAAACGTTTGAGAACCAGTTTCCAGATCGCGATTATCAGATCGAGATCGTTTGCCCGGAGTTTACCTCGGTATGCCCGCGCACCGGGCAGCCCGATTTTGGCACGCTCACCATCACGTACACGCCAAACAAGAAATGCGTCGAACTGAAGAGCCTCAAGTTCTACATGCAAAGCTTTCGCAACCAGGGCATTTTTTACGAGCACGTCACCAATACGATCCTCGACGACCTGGCGGCCGTGGTGGAACCGCGTTGGATGAAAATCGATGCCGCGTTCAATACGCGTGGCGGCATGAAAGAGACAGTCACGGCGAAGTACGCTGGCGCATTTTGACAAGCTAATCGCGTTTGGAAACCTACCGGTTGGCGATAGACAAGGAGACAAGGACAGGCGGAGACAAAGAGACGCGAATTTCATCTGGATCTCCTTTTCTCCCACTCTCCTTGTCTCGCCGTCTCGGTTTCGTCATGCTCTCACGTTCATAGCATCAGAAAGCGCGACATGCCCGAACGTCCCCAAGTAGTGATCTCCGGTTTTGGCGACGAGGCCGCTAATCACAAGGCGGCTGTGGAGCAGTTCGCCGCGATGTCGGCGCTTGGACTGCAGTACTACAGCCTGCGGTTTGTCGATGTGGGCAGCGGCATCAAGAACGTCATGAAGCTGACCAAATCGGAGATCACTAAGCTACGCCACCTCGAGGACGAGTATGGCATGAACGTGGCCTCGATCGGCTCGCCGCTGGGAAAAGTGAAGCTGCGAGACGTCGACGACGGCACGAAAAACGAATATGTGCCTTTCGATCGCTATCTCGAAAAAGAGGTCAGCCGCGCTTGCGAATTGGCCCATGCGTTCGAAACGAAACTCATCCGAGGCTTCTCCTTCTATCATCCGAAAGGCACGGACCCGCGCGAGCACGTGTCACAAGCCGCCGATCAATTGGCTCAGATCGCCGAGGCTTGCCACCGCAGCGACCTCACTTACGGCCTCGAGGTCGAAGCCAACCTGGTCGGACAAACCGGAGAATTGATGGCCGAGCTGCATCGCCGCATAAATCACCCCGCGCTCGTGACGATCTTTGACGGCGGCAACCTCGTGAGCCAAGGGTTCAGCACGGAGGAAACGTTCCAGCAATACCTCGCCATGAAGCCCAGCATCGGCTGGATGCATATCAAGGACTATCACGATCCGCAGCTGAAGCGCAGCAATCACGTGGACGAAGACAAACTGAAGAACTTCGTGCCGGCGCATCTCGGAAACAGCGGCCACGAACGGATTCTACGCGACTTTGCCGAAGTCATCCCACAGCTCGAGCAGAAGCTCACGAAACGCGGCATTCCGGGCGTGATTCTCGATTTGGAGCCACATCTTAAAGGCGGCGGCCAATTCGGCGGATTCAGCGGTCCCGATGGCATGGGTGTTGCCGTCCGCGGCCTATGCCGCGTGCTGGACCATGTCGGCATTGATTACCACCTGCGCGACTTTGACGATGTGCGCGCCGCCCGCGGCTTCTAATATTGTCGCAGCAACAGATGCGAGCCGGGGCGTAGAGTCCCGGCTTGGCGCCCTTGCTGAAACATTTAGCTTTTCGCCAAATTATTTACATCGATGGAGGACTCAGCCGGCAACGGATTGGCGAAGCCCTGCAACTGGTCCTCTGGCCCGTCATAGGCCGCGAAGCGAAACGCATCGATCAACTCGGCGTACGTCTGCCCCGCCCAATAGGCGGCGACGATCAGCGACACGCAGGCGGTAATGAATTGCAAGTCCTTCCAGTGCGGCGCGCCGAGCATCATCAAAAGGCTCGTCATGCCTGCGAGCGTCGAAACGATAACCTTGGTAATAGCATTGCGGCGGTGCACGCGCAGGCCGTGCGTGCCGATGGCCCGCCGGGCCGACTCATTGGCCACTGCACGAAGCGTTTTCATGTCGGCCGGCTGCTCGACGATCGGCGCTTTGCGCCGGACTGTGCCAAGACTGGTGAGCCAATCGCCGTTTCCGGCCAGTCTTGTAAGCTCGTTTGTAGTAACGCTCGGCTGCGCGGCTGGTCCCGAGATCGCTGCCGAATAGGTGGCGCTTGGCTGAAAGCCAGGTGGCAATAAGGAACCCGTCGATTGCACATCTACCTCAGCCGACTGCATTGCGCCCGCATCCGGCCTGTCGCCGCGTACGCGTTGCAGCAGCTTCAACATATACTGCTCGATCGACTCCTCCTCGTCGTCCGTCGACGCCGACGTCACGTCGCCTTCCGGTTGAACGTCTCTCGGGTTTCGCGGTGTGCGAATGAGCGAGTCGTTGTCGGCAACCGCATCCGTAGGCGCCGGCAGCGACGTGGCGGCAGATGGTATCTCGGTTTCGGCGCCGTCGTCAGCAAACATATGGCCGTACTGCTCAATGAACGACTTAGCTGGAGCAATTGGCCAGCTGTTATCGACCGCCGGGGTAGCCCGGCTGTCCGATTGCGAAACTTGAGTATCCGCGTACGGCGCGATCGGATAATTGATGGCTTGTGACTCAGCCCCACGGGGCTCTTCGCGGACCGCCCCTTGCCGCCAGATCGAGAACTCGGCGAACGGTGCGAGCTCATCTTCAGTTTCAGGCTTCGGATCCGACACCGCATCGACTTCCGATATAGCCGGGTCTTCGAAAGAACTAAATGACTTAGAGGCCGGCTCAAAAGTTGTCGGCGATTCGACCAGTGATTCGGTCTGCGAAACGGAGTGTTGCAATTCGACGCGGAGTGCCTCAAACTTTGGCACCAAAGCTTGCGCCGCCATGCTATGCTCGAGCCGCTCGATCCGTCCGATGATCTCACTCGCCCGAGACTGAAGTTCAGCAATCTGGCGCTCCAGCTCGCACCATTGGAGATGCGCCTGCTCGCGCTCCGCGCGCCATTCGGCACACTCTTGCTGCCAATCTTCGCGTGCACCCTTCCACGAGGCCAATGTTACTTCGAGCTGCGACAGGTGCTCGTGTAAGATGGTCAGGCGTCCTATGGATTGGTCAGCGCCATCTGACTGCGCGCCCCATGGTTCCGGCCGAGCGGCCTGATCGGCGGGGTCCGATCTGGTAGCGCCAACCGATTGTGGAAATGCGGCGTTTTGTCGCTCGTCGCTCAGTTGCGTCACGCGGGTTGAGCTCCACTCCCCCCAGGATTCCGACGACGGAGCCGGCGGATCCGTTAATGACTCACCCGCAGCCGATACAGCTCCCTCGCTCGAGGGGTTTTCGACTTTCTCCGCAGCCAAATCGGATTCGACGATTTCCAGCTCCAACTCCGCATCACCAATGGCAAGGCGGTCTCCCAGCCCTAGCGGTGCTTCATCGAACGCCTGGCCGTTGAGTCGCGTGCCGGCGGCCCAGCGGCGCACCGATACGTTTCCGTTCTCGCAAAGAATCAGGCAGTGCAACGGCTGAACCCCCGGACGCACGATGCGTATAGCGCAACGTGGGCTGGATCCGATCGTGGTTTTGCCCTGCCGCAGTTCCACGAGATGAGTTGTGTCGTCGGAGCGAATCCGCAAACGCAGCTTACTCGCGGCGTCGAAGGCCGGCTTGGTTGTCAGTTGCGTCTCGACGAGCAGCATCGGATGGCCGCCTAAGTGATAGTCAAGTTGGCACAATCTAGGACGAGCGCGCAAGCTGCACGCGTCACGGAGGCACTTTGCCCGATACCAGCATTTAGCTTTTATCCGCGGAGCGGTCAAAGTTTGCGGCCTGCTGGCAGCCGCTAAATCGGGAGTAGCCGGCATAATCCGGCAACTTCGACTGGCCGAGTCGGGACGGACTTGTCGATTACCGATAGGCGCCGCGGCGGTTCCGTCCGCCAATAGACAACGCTGGAATGGCGGCGCGGTGAGGCGTTTGGCTCCCACGGTACTTGATATCGACGGCGATTCGAGGCCCCCGCTGAAAGCCGATCGCCGAACTGTATTATTCGTAGTTTTTTAAGGTGTCCGAGACGTGTTGGGCCGCAAATGCCCCGTTCTAATGGGCAGCTTGCGACCCACTTTGTCGGACGTGCGTACTATAGTTAGGTTGCAAGCCGTCTTGCCAAATTGACCGGCGAGCCGGCGGGCAAACCCACAGGCCAGCTTCGGATGTCGTCCCACGAACGGGGGGCAGCCGAATCGGCGTAGAACGGCAACAGAGAAGTTGGGGACGGTCGACCATAAGTCCCGGCCGGGCGCAAGAGGCAGCGTCCGAGTCCGCGGCGGTCGATTGTTGCCCGCCAGGCAAGGTGAACGATGACACGTAAAGAATCCATTATCAAGATGCGCGACCTGCTCGTGACGCGTCGCAACGCGCTTCGCAAAGCGCTTGCCGGCGATTTGAGCCTGCTCAAGCAGCTGCGCGAACAAACGGGCGGCGACGTGGTCGACGCGGCCCTCGACGCGGTGCAGGATGAGATCAGTTCGCAGCTGGCCGAGGTCGAAAGTCGAGAGCTGGCCAACATCGAGCGGGCCTTGGTGCGAATCCGCGCCGGCACGTACGGCGAATGCGAAGGCTGCGGCAACAGGATTCCGCTGGCTCGGCTCAACGCCCTGCCCTATGCCACCAGCTGCATAGAGTGCCAACGAGCGGCCGAAATCAGCGGCGGTTCAGGCGGGCAGGCCGGCGATTGGAGCCGGGTCCTCGATACCGGCTTCACTGATGTCGATGTCTCGTTCAGCGACCTTGAGGCCCAGTAAGGAATTTAGGTCCGGTGAGCCGGGTTGGATTCCGTTACGTCAGCGGCGACCTCGGCTATCCACCACGGGATTTCCTTCCGTCGCTTCAAATTCGAGTTATAATAGTGCCCGGCAGCGATTCTCCAGTCGCTGCCGGGCGTTTTATTTATAGGCGCTGAGAGACTGCTTACTCTCAAAGCACCCTTTTTATCTCAATACGGCCTTCGGCCGCCAAGTCGATGTTAAAGATGCACGTGGCTTCTCAATTCGGCACGGGCTTTCGGAGGGTCTCGGGAGTTTTCGCCCTGTTTGCGACGACGCTCGTTTCGAGTGCCGCCGCGCAGCTCACGGACGTTACGCCGACGTCATCCGGCAGGCCGATTACTGTTACGCCGTCCATTCGCACCGATCGCGACGCCGAATACGCGGCGATCGCTCGCGACGTGGAACGTTTCGGCCGCGAGCTGGATCTCGTAAAACGCGTCGTGAAACTCATTACCCCGGCTGTCGTGCACATTGAATCCAATCCGCTGCTGCGCCAAGGCTCGTTGCGAGTCGAGGAGGCCGGCTCCGGCGTCATCGTACAGTTTGGTCCGCGCTATTACGTGCTGACCAATCGTCACGTAATTCGCCATTCTTCCGAGGAGCGGATCGAAATCCATTTGGCTGACGGCCGTGTGTTCAATCCCAACCGAATTTGGAGCGATAGCGAAACGGACGTGGCCGTGATGGCAATCGAGTCGGCCACAGGCCTCGCTGCGGCCCGCCTGGGCGACAGCGATGTCCTGGAGATCGGCGACTTCGTGCTGGCAGTGGGAAGCCCGTTTGGCTTGAGCCAGAGCGTTACGCGCGGCATCGTGAGCGCCAAGGGCCGGCACAACCTCAACCTGGGCGACGAAGATCTCAAGTGGCAAAACTTCATTCAGACGGATGCCGCCATAAACCCAGGCAACAGCGGCGGGCCGCTCGTGAATTTGCGCGGCGAAGTCGTGGGGCTTAATACAGCCATTGCCAGCGCCTCCGGCGGCAATGAGGGAATTGGTTTCTCGATTCCTGTGAACATTGTGGCCCGAACGGCTCGCGCGCTGGTGGAGAATCGCGAGGTGCCGCGCGGTTTCCTTGGCGTCAAGCTGGATATCAACTTCAATCAGCAGCGGGCCGAGGCTCTCGGGCTTGGGCGGCTGGTGGGCACGCGCGTGAGCCGCGTCGAGCCGCGGTCGCCCGCCGCGGACGCCGATCTGCGAGTCAATGACGTGATTCTCGAATTTAACGGCGTGCGCATTGAGCAGGACATGCACCTCATCAGCCTGGTGAAGCTCGCCGAAGTCGGGCGCGAAGTGGAATTGCTCGTCTTGCGCGACGGCAAACTGATGCGCGTTCGCGCCGAGATCGGCGACGCCGAAAGCATTATTCGCGCCGACGACGAACAATAACGCGCCGTAGCAGAATTCGCAAAATTCTGGCTGCTTGCTGATGACTGAAGTCTCGCGCCTTCAGCTACATCTAAGCCCGGGCTTCACGCCGCCTGGGTCAATCCGCGAAGTATGCAATCCGTGACCTCGGCCGTATTCATGTCGATGGCCACATCCATGTTAGGCTGGCTGTCTGGCCGCCGGCGGCGATCGAAAACAGTTGCCCCATAAGTGATCGTGCCATCGGTCTCTACATCGCCGTGCATCCGCTCGGTGATGAACAGGTCCGGCCGCATCGCGGCAACAACGGCCACCGTGTCATGTACGTGGATGCCCTCGAGGCCAAGCTGCTGCCGGTACGCACGAAATGCACCGGGCAAAAGCCGACGCAACACCTCGCCGCACAGCGATTCACTTTCGGGCAACTTTTCCAACAGGTCGAAGTTCAGCACGATGCGACTCGTCAGGTCGAAGGGGACGACCGTCTTGGTGACAGGCGACCGAAACACCAGCCGCGCGGCGTCTGCATCGCAATAGACATTGAACTCGGCCGCCGCCGTAACGTTG
>DATFGJ010000480.1:0-2556 GCA_035249585.1 Lacipirellulaceae bacterium | reverse complement strand
ATTTTAGTTCACGGTCGAGCAAGCGGCGCGCGCCCGAGCCTTTCTCGCGGTTGATCATTCTCACCCGCGGGTGGGCGAGATCGGCGACAGCTCGGATTCTTTTGGGATTACTCTGGCGGACGATAATTCCTTCTTCCCAATGAGCGAAAGTGATCACGGTGCAGCCCAATCCGCCGAGAGCGCGCCGCAGGTCGGGGAATTCCCCCGCTCCGGAACGTTCGTCAACCAGGTGAACTCCGGCAGCATGAACCTCGCCGCGTTTGAGCGCCGCGAGGGCGAGGCTGTTGCCCATCATGCAGGGCACGAGATGCTCTTTGTCGTGTTTTCTCAGGTGTACTGCGGCGAGAAACATCGCGGGGTCGCAGCCGCCGAGCACGACCCGCCGCCGCACCGCTTCGCGATCCTTGAGGAGCCGTACCTTCACGTGAGCGCTTTTCGGATCAGCGTCGACGATCAAGCCGTCGGCGCTCGCGGTCAAGCTCGTCAGCTCGTCGATGCCGTCCAATGGCCGAACCAGCCAACGATCGCCGATCTGAGTGACCTGGGCACGGATCCGTTCGGAGCCTTTTTGCAGCGCGCCCAATAATTCCCCCTCGACAATCTCACCGGTGCTCTTGATGCTGAAAAGATCTTCGACCCGGCACTTAAGAGCTCGGGCGAATTGGAGCGCGACAGAAGTGGCGGGGGAGTATTGATTCGCCTCTACGGCGCCGACGGCTTGGCGAGTAATGCCGGCCATGTCGGCAAGCTGCTTTTGAGACAGACCGAGCGCCTGGCGCTTGTCGCGCAGGCGGTTCTCGAAGGCGGGATCGCTTGTTACTTTACGTGCGCTAGCCATAACACCTAACTTAATGTTAGATATCATTGCCTCATGGCCGAGTCAATATCGAAGTGATTCTGCAATTTCCCGACACACCTTGTCGTCGTGCGAGCATGTCGGATTAACTGGCGCGACTTGAATGAAAAAACTTGATAGGCGCGTATGCGGAAATGATCGACTTCGGATCGAACCCTCTACTTAACGCATCTAGGAATGCGAAGCGACCCACAACGCCACTGGGACGGCTATCATCCCCGCGTCGCGTTGACGCCGCCGGGTTTTCTGAAACGGCGCGAGTGGCGGCCCCAGTCGCAGCCGCAGGTCTTGCAATACCACTCGGTCATGCCTTCCCATTCTTCGCGCTGGGCGGCGATGGCTTCACCGGCATCGATGGCGCGTTGCAGGGCCGGGGTAATGATGCCGTGCAGGACCGGAATGACTGCCGTGCCTGAACACTCGGGACAGCACGGGATACGCTTCGTGCGTTTCTTAGTTGTTCGCTGTGCAGGCATGGCCGTTACAATGATACGCGGGAAAGAAGCTCCATTTTTCTGTGCGTCAGTGTAGGGGCAGACCTGCCATCTCAGACGGGCGACCACAGGGGGGTCGCCCCTACAACCTCTTACGGCAACGATCCGGTGCCGCTTATTTCAAGTATCCTCGTTCGCGATAAAATCGCCGGGCGCCCGGATGCAATGGAACGTCGAAGGGTGCTTCTGCATCGTTGGCGCACAACTGGCGCATGTCGATCGGTTTGAAATTGTCGCTCGGGATCAGCTTCCGCCGTTTCTCGATCGCCTCGCAGAGCGCGTAGGCGATATCGTTGGGCAGATCGGCACGCACGACCATCGGCCAGCCGCTGAAATCGACCGTCGGCACGTCGCCGGTCATGCCGTTGAAGCGCGACTTCGGCACCACCGAAGTCTGGTAGCCCATCGCGGCCAGGCGCCGCAGAACCTGTCCTTCGATCGGCAGATAGACGAATCCGCTGTCGATCGCCGTTTGGCCCCAGCTCTTGATGCCTTCGTCGAACACCGCGTTGACCGTGCCGTTTTGAATCGCGTCACGCCGGTCGGGATGGCTCGGACGCGGTACCGAGATCACTTTGCCGCCCCATTTTTTTAGATCGGGGAGCGAAAAGCCCGCCGCCTTCATCACAGCAATCACAGTAAACATGGTCGGGCTGGCGGCGATCATTGCTTTCGATGTGACGTTCGTGGATAGACGCAAGGGGAAGCGCTCCTTGGCGATCTGGGAGAACGATATAATGCCGGTGGATCTGTGCACCGCAAAGCCCATGACGTCGTAAGAAGGAAACGTGGCGATCACCCGCAGCGGCAGTTTTTTCTTGAACGGCCCGGTGCCGCGGTAGGCAAGAGTAGCCGCGGCCGTGGGGTTGACCCACGCGAGGGTGTATTTGCCGTCGGCGACGCCTTTCAATTCGGCGAAGCTGTCGGCGGCGAAGGAAAGCGGCACGCTGTTGGAGCCGTCGCGGTTCGCCGCGTGTAACTTGAATACCAGCTCGTGGCCGGCACGCGACTCGGTTTGCAGCACTTTCTCGGCGGCCCGGGTGGTCTGGAAAGAAAGGGACGTCTCGTACATCGCGGCAGCGATTTCGAGCAAGCCTTTGGCGCGTTGGATCTTGGCGTTGTAGCGTTTTTTGGTCACGGATGAGTCCTTGGATCTGATCGCAGTAATTGCACGTGTCCGGGGAATTTAACGATGTCATTCTGAGG
>DATFGJ010000479.1:0-9279 GCA_035249585.1 Lacipirellulaceae bacterium | reverse complement strand
CGAAGCCCCCGGCGTCTGTTTTCGCTGGATAGATCCAAGCTTAGGAAAGCATAGCTTGGCTGCTAGACGGCGATGCGTTCGGCCGAGCGTGACGGTTGTATTGAGCACTCGGGAGGGTCGGTGCGTCGCCGCGGCGAGCGGCACTATGCAGATTAGTGGCTTGGATAGACGGCTGATGGCTCACTTTGACACCCGTGGTTTCATCACGCCGCGGCGGTGGAAGTAGACCTGGCTCGCGGCCATTCGCATCGGTCGCGACGCGAGCATCATGTTGAAGAGCCAGTCGCTTTGGAAGCGGTCGAACAGAAAACGCAGCAGCCGCTTGGTGCGGAATTTGGGATAGGTTGCGGCAAACCACAGATGCGGGTCTTCGCACTTGCCCTCGAGGAATTCGGCCACGGCATGGCCGGCCGCAAGGCCGTGCTTGAGCGCGGTGTGGATGCCGCCGGCCGTAACCGGCGAGACCATGCCGGCCGCATCGCCAACGAGGAGCGCACGTTCGGTCGTCACAGGCCGCACGACTCCGCCGCAAGGTATGACGCCAGCCCGGATGGAGGTCGGCTCAAGACCGCGCACATCGACAACGCTTGCGACTTTGTCAAGAAACTTCTCCATCACTCGCTTCATGGTGAGCGGATCGCGAGGCATGCTGCGCGCCAGGCCAATTTGCGCGGCGCCCACGCCGGGTACCATCCAACCGATATACCCGGGGGCCAGCTTTCGGTCGAGAAAGCAATGCAGGCGGTCATCAGCGGCGAGGTTAATAGCCTCAAATTCATACTCCATGCCGAACAGGAATTTTTTGTTTTGCCCGAGCGCAAGCGACTTGGCGACTTGCGAGTTCGGTCCGTCGGCGCCGACGAGGTATCGGGTTTCGCCCAGGCCGTCGAGATGATAGCCGCCGCGAATTCGCATAGCGCTGGTGAACGAGGTGCCGCAGGCAAGTTCGACTCCGGCCTCTTTTGCCTGACCGGCGAGCCAGCGAATGACATTGGGCGTATCGGTTGCGAGAAAATAGTAACCCGGTGCATCGAGATCGACCCAGCGCATGTTGGGCGCGTAAAGGCGGACGCCGGGCACCTGCCGGACGAGCGCGGGAGGCAGGGCATCGAAGAGGGCGATTTGGTCGACGACCTCTTTGACGATGATCCCCGTGGTATGCAGCCGCTCGCCCGTATCGTACTTCCGTTCCAACACGCGCACACGCAAGCCGCGGCGAGCAAGGACAGTGGCACAGGCCAGCCCGGCGAAGCTCGCGCCGACGACGGTGCAATCGGTGAAGGTGGAAGGGCTGGTCAAAAGGAAGGCCGATGGAGAGCACAGAAAGCGGAAGGCAGCGACACGCGCTCCATCGTACGCCAGTCTCTGATGTTTGGTTCGGCTAGAGCTTAAGGTCGGGAATGGGCATAGGTGCGCAAATCCGTCCCAAGGTGCGCTTTTCGGCCGCGCGTCGGGCGGAACCGTAGAGCCGCCGATCGAAATAAAAGGCCCGGATGGCCGTTGGGGCCAACCGGGCTTCAAAGTAGCAAGAGATCGAGTCTGCGGCTTATTTTCGGCGACGCGCGAGGCCAATCAAGCCGACCGCGCCCAGCCCCATCAACACGATGGCCGACGGCTCCGGCACCAGCGACCAGCCTTGGTTGGCCTCTGTACCGAGCAGTGTCGAAAGCGGAAGAAAGCTCGAATCGAACCCGGTCGCAGTCTTGTCGCCGACGGACCAAAAGGTTTCCTGGTCGGCGCCGCCGCCACCCTCAAACATGTAGGATTCGAAATCGTATGTCCCCTCGACGAGCGTGATACGACCGAAGGCGTTGGTGTTTCCGGTGAAGTAATCGGCGGTGAGCGACATATCGCCGCTGACATCGACCAGGCCGGCAGTACCGTCGCCGGTGAAGTCCGTTGCCAGATCAAAGTCCTGGCCCACGACGCGGAATTGATGGCCGTCATCGGAGAACAAGCCAAAGGTCAGCGTGATCGACTCGCCGGGCGTGGCGTCTTGATCGTCCACTGTCAAGCTACCACGGATCAAACTGGCGAACTCGTCGACCGGCGTGCCGGCTGGGAACGCCACGGGTTGACCATCGCCCACGCGAGCAATGTTCGTCATGCCGGTGTTCGCGGTGCCGCCTGCTTCGGCCGCGGCGATCAAGGCGCGGGCTTCGCTGATGTTGTTGGCCGTCATGCCACCGCCTTCAGCGGCCGTCAGCACCGTGGCGGGCGCTGTGAGTCGCACGGTGTTGGGAATGAATGGCGTGCTGCCGCCGGCGCCCATGGGAAGCCAGGTGGTTGGCGAGGCGCCCGTCCCGGTCGTTACCTCATAAAACGCGCCGCCGCCTCCTTCCCAGTTGATGAATTCGACATCGTACTCGCCTGCGGCCAAGGTAATGACGCCACGCGCATCGGTATCGCCGGTGCCGTGGTAGAAGAACATCGTCGAGGGATCGAGGGGGTCGATTCCGCGGCTTGCATTCCCGCCATTGATGGAGGTAAAGGTACCCCCGACGATTCGCAGCGCGAAGCCATCGTCCGCGCGCACCTGCACGGTGTAGGTGCCGCTGGCAGGCACGCGCACGCGGCCTTTGGCAATGGTGATGATGTCGTTGTCATCGGCTGCCGTATTGGTGAGATAAGGCAGCGGCGGCGAAGTGATGACCGGGCCGCCATTTGCGTTTGTCTGTGGATCGGTGACATCAAGAATGGCATGCTGGCCGTCGGTGAACGTTCCCATTCCCGACGTCGCCTTTTGGATCGCATCGATGATATTCGCTGAACCAGTCAGGCCCTTGATTTCGCGGACGCCAAAACCGGCAATACCGCCGCTCGGTCCCGGCAGCGAACCAGGACTTGGGAGGAAGGTCGCTGCGCGAATGCCCGGCGCCGGCGCTGCAAGCGCGGTGGGCCATTCGACAACGTAGCGGAACGACGGCGCGGCTGTCTCATCGAGCGAAGAACCAGGGACGAGAACCGGCGGGATTGGATCGTCCACTCCGTATCCGCTCTTGTTGTCGTTCCAAATTCCATCGCCGCGGATATGCGCCGCATCTTCGCCGGTGGAATCGTTCGGCTCGCCGCCGCCAAAGTTCTGGTAGGTAAAAGGTTCGCCGCTGGTCCAAGCCCAGCCGGTGGTCGTAGAAGTGCCCGCCTCCTGCGCACCCGGAGCAGCACCTTCGCGGTCCGTGAGACCAATCCAGGTATCGGTGCGCCCCGCCATGTTCCAGATCGTAGTATTCTCAGACGCATCCTGGATGCTCACCAGCCGGCCCGGCAGCAGGCCAGTGACGGGGTCGACCGTGGCGTTTGCTGCGTTGTTTGCGGCTTTGAACGTGAGACCGCCACTCTCCAGGCGATAGATGTTCCAAGTTCCACCAGGTCCAGTTGGAGCCTGAAAGGTGAACGAACTTTGTGCAAGCACAGTCGCCGAACCGCCGAGGCAGAGCGCGGCGATTGCAAGGATGAGTACGAACAGATGTCTGCAATTCATTAGAACGGCTCCGCATTAAGAAAGAAAAACAAGGGTGCCAATCAACAGCAGTCGGCCGTGACGCATGGCCCGATCGCGTCACCAAGCCGTCGGCCACGTTTGGCCGAGCAAGCTGTGATGCCTCAATCTCCCCCAATATTCCAGGTTCCAAATTACCCGAAAGTTAGGAAAATACAACAAATTTGGACGAAAAAAGTCCAAAAAGCTTCGGTGGCTGATGCGTGGCGGGTCGGCCCCTGAGCATCCCGGCACCGCCCGATTTCGTAACAGGGTTTTGCCCCACTAATATTTTTTCTTTTTTTGTGGGGCGATATTCGGCCAATTCCGCCCCACCGTCCCCGCGCAAGTCGTTTACTGGTTGGTGGCTGGTGCGTGGGGGTGGGGCGAAATTGCCTGATTTTCGCCCCGGGGGTAGGGGAAAACTGCCTCCAGGCGCGGCGTTATTCGTCGTCGTCAGCCCTCAGCCACGCAGGACGGGTTGATCGTCCTCGACAACCCAACCATTCCGCGGTTTTACGTAAATCGATGGGTAGCGCGCTGCGCGGCCAACCCATCCTACTCAACTGCTCAGGTGCGCAAACTGCAATCGTGTCAGTATTGCGCATCTGTAGCGATTTCGACAAAGCTTTCGAGCATGTGTTGTCAGCCGTCAGCTGTCAGCGACGCGCGCAAAACTGTAGCTGGGATCTGTGACCCGGCTGGTTGCCGGCGCGCCGGCCTCACAGAGGCCAGCTACAATTTTTCAAAAGGACCAGCGCCCTTCGATATGCTCAGGGTACGCGCACGTTGAGCACTTTCACGCTGTGGTGGACTCGCAGTATCGACTCGACGCAAACGCGTTGAGGGCAGTGTACATTAGCACACTTTGTGGCCGGAAACAAGATAATTTGTTTTTGAGATAAATGCGAAGGAATTGCGCGTCCGCACTCGCGGATGGGACGCGCCTAGTTGAGAGCGGAGACCCGCGTAGAACACGTTCGGTCGATATGGGCGATACCACCGAAAAGTCAAGGCAGGTCTTGAGGCTGAGATGGCAGTGCAGCCGGGTTTGGGTCCTGGGCTTGGCGTAGTTTGATCTGAAGCCGGTCGATGACTTCGCTGACGCCGACTGTGTCTTGGGCGAGCTGAAGCGCTTTCTTGCGCGCACGCTCATTGGGGACGCGGCCCGTGAGAATGACCGTGGACTCTTGGTCGGTGGATTCTTTTTCGACGGCCACATCGATCGGCTCGTCGGCGAGCGCCTTGTCCCAGCGCAAGCGGCCGTAGACGCGGCCCTGCACGCCGAGCTCGTCGACCTCGCGGCGCGCCTTGGCCCAGGCTTCGCGGACTTCCTCGGTAATCTTGTCGAGGCCTCGATCGATGCGACGTCCAATTGATTCGCCCGCGCCTTCCTCCTGGGCTGGCAATTGGGAGGGGAGGGCGAGCAGAATCGCGATGCCAATGCTGATGGAGAGAGCGGTTCGCATGATGAGGGTTCCTTTCGATGAGAGATCAGAAGTCAGGAGTCGGAGGTCGGACGGTTGAGAACGACGCCTCCCCGTTCGGCTGGCTCACGGCCGAAGCTTAGCCCGGCCTAAAAGGGAGGGGAATGCACGACCGCGGTGCAAATTGGGGGCCGATTGGAGAGTCGTAGGTGTCGGATGTCAGGTGTCAGGGCGAGGCGCCCTTACCGTTCGGCTGAGCTTACGGCCGAAGCCTTGCCCAGCTCGACTTCGCTCGCCGCAAGCCTTCCTAAAGGGAGGGGAATTGAAAGGCACGACCTTGCGCGGGTCATTCAGCTAACGGCGGGCGCGGAGCACTTCGCCTTGCGTGCGATGTAAATTCCGCTGCCCACGGCAATCAGCACGAAGACCGATCCGACGCCGGCCAGGATGGAGGGGAACAGATAGAGCTGCAGAAAGCTGTCGATCACGGCCTGGCTCGGGTCGTCTGGGAAATAACGGACGTTGACCGGATCGCCAACGTGGTAAATCGGCGAGCGACTCCAAACGTATCCGGTGACCATATACTTCTGGCCGTCGACATAAAACCTGGCAACTGGAAACCGGCCGGCTCGCAACTCGGCGATTGTCCCGGACGTTTGTTCGCCATTGAGAATATGCCAATCCTTGAGGAGCAATCCTGCGGCGACCAGGATCGGGGCGAGGCCCATGAGAAAGAGAGTGCCGATCTGCTTGAACTCGTGGGCGAGTTGGTCGGGCGTGAGCGGTGGCTCGATGACGAGCGGTTCGTCTTTCCAGTTCGAGTTGAGGTCCCAACCGTCGACGCGGGGAATCGCATCGGCCCAGGCACCTAACGAAGTTTCTCGAGTCGTCATTGCAAGGTTCTCCGCGCTGTCGCGGCCAGCGAGCATGTCGCGCTCGGACATCTCAGCTGGCGGTGGCTGCGAGCTTCTTTTGTTCCTGATAGGCGGCCGCATGCAGATATCGGTTGTAGTATCGATTGATGGCCTCGAGAGCTTGTTCGCGCTGGTGTAAATCTTTGACGGGTAGTTTCTTCTTTTGCTTTCCGCCCTGGCCGTATCTTATTTCGAGCGTCTTGTTGTCGTTGAGCGTGAATTGAGTGATTTCTCGAAACGGAATGGGTGCCCAGCCGGTGAACTGCAAGCTTCTGCAGTCCAGAGTCAATGTGCCGCTTAATCCGTCAAAGAACACCTGCGGAAAAGCCTTGGCCACGATGGCGCGCTCCTCGTCTGTTTCGGGGAATAACCGATAGGCCAAGGTTTCTTCATGATATTGGCGAAATTGATCTTCGAACGCCTGCCACTGCTGCTGTTCGATTTCCTGGGCGTTCTCGATCGTTCGAAACCAACGACCATCGACCCGCGTGGCCAAAATCTCTGCGGCGTACTGTGGCGTGAGCTGTACGCCGACGGCACTCAGGCGCTCGACCATAGGCGGGTGGGTATCGAAAGGATGCGAGGTGGCCAGCTCACTTGTGTCGTGTTGGGAGGCGAAAGAGAGGGCAAAGCGTTGAAACCCCTCGCCAATTTGTTGCGAGATGTTTGCCACCTTGAGTACCTGGTCTTCTCTAAAGAGTTCTTCCTGGATCTTGCTGCGAAACTTCGAATAGGCGGCGATTCGCAGCATCGCTCCGGAAAAATCGCGTGGCGAGGTTATTTGCATCGCGATGCGATCGGCGCGAAATTCTCGCTCGCGACTTAGCTTGCTGAGCGAAAGCTCAAACAAGGCTCGGAAGCAATGCATGAAATAGAAAATCGGCCGGGTGACGCCGGCCGTATAAAGCGCCTCGAGATAGTTGGCGTAGCGCACGAGCAATGGCGAAATTTTCTTGGAGTAGAGCGTGTCTTTGCCGCTGAAATGGGCCATTTCGTGGGCCAGGACGGAAGCGGCCTCGGCGCCATTCATCTGCCGTAGCAGCGAGAGGCTGACGTAGAGTGTCCGGCCGCAAAGAGTTTTCCCGTCGACGATCACCGGGTGTTCGGTGACGAAGAAGTTGTCGTCGATTCCGGCAATGATCTGATCGGGAGGCGACGTGCCGATTTTGGCGCAAATCGCGTTGAGCTCCTTCCACAACGGCAGCGCGGAAGATTTGTCGATAACTTTTCCTTCGATGATGTGCGTTGTGTCGCTGCGCTTGAAGATCGCCGCAATCACTGCGCCAACGGCAATAACGGCGAGAACGGCGGCAACCAGGACCAACTTCATTGAATACATCTGGAACCACAGGGCGGTTACCCAGTAGGAAAGCGCGAATAGCAGCAGGCCCTGAACGGCTGTTTGCAGGGCGCCGTAGAGGCGCAGGAGCTGCCAGCCTGCGGAAAGGCTAAGGTACTGAACTCGCTGCGACCACAAAGAAAGCAATACGCACAGACCCGCCAACAGAAAAACGGATATGCCCACGGCGATCGAAAGGGCGGACAAACGAATCATCCAGCGAAAGGTTGCGTAATCAAAACGGGCCTGGGGATCGACGTCGGCGGCAAATTCGTCGTTCTGGATCAGCTCGGAAAACGGGTGTTCGGTGAAGTAGGCGATCGCTTGCTCACGTTCTTCGGGCGCAAGCGACGCGTCCTGGCGGATCTCGGACAAAATTTCCTCGCGAGCCTGTGCATTAAACCGGCTCTGTGCATGCAAGAAAAAAAGCAAGGAAGCAACTGGCACCAGAAAGACAAGCAAGCCCGGCAGAACGAACGTCTTGGCAAAACCGATGCTCGAGAATCCACGTTTTGCGTCGCTCATTGGCGGCACCTTTTCCGACAAGCGGTCCGATTGAGGTTGAAGGTTCGCAACAGGCATTCGCGGGGCGCGCTGGCCCCGGGCCTGAGTTTTGTGCTTGGAAAGTGTAGCTTTTTTTCATGCATGGATTTCACAGAGTGCGCCTGTAAAAACCGGCCGATTTTACGATCGGCGGGGTCTCGCAGCCTTTTGGCCGCCAAGATAAAACCTGCCGCATTGTCGAGATGCGCCGGACCGCCCCGTGTCGCCAAGTTATCGTAGGTGCTGACATATTGTCGTTCTGAACGCGGATGTTTCGTGGTCTGATAGTGAACTTGGCGCATGGCCGGCATGGCGATTGCAATTACGGACGACGACTTCACTGAAGGATTCCTAATGGAGGTGCCGTATGAACAACTATCGCGCCGCCGTCGTGTTCATTGCTCTGATCATAGCGTCGCCAGCGGTCGGGCAACCGCGTCAGGAGTTGCGAGCCGGAACTTCTGCGCCGTCGGCCGGGCGATGGATCCGACAACTGGCAAGCGAGCTCGATCATCTGCAGGAAGATCTCTTTTTTGAGCGAGGCAGTTACCCGCGCGGGCTGAGCGAGCAGGTCGAGCAGCTATCGCTGATGGTCGCTCATTTTCAGCGGGTGCAGCAGCAATCAAATGACGAGGCCCACCTGCGCAGAGATTTTCAGGAGATGGATCGAAGAGTCCACGACTTGGTAAGAACGTTGGAGGGCTCCAACGACCCATGGCTGCGACGCCAAGCGTCGCGAATCCGGTACGCCGACGAACAGCTACACTTTGCGCTCGAACGCAGGCTCGATCGATCGAGAGGCGGCGCAAGGGAGGTGCTTGCCCGGCAGGCCCATCTGTTGGACGGCATGGCTAGCGATTTGGAGCAATTGCACGATCGGGTGAACCGGCGGAGCACGCGTCTGGAGGACGCGATCGATGAATTTGCCCACCAGGCAGATCATTTTCACGAGGTCGTCGAAGAGGGGGCCAATCGAGATCATCTTCGGAGGGATTTTCAGCAGCTCGATGCGGCATGGCATCGTGTCGTTGATGGACTGAACCGCTCCTCGTACAGCTATTATCTGCGATCAGTAGCTCGCGACATCGACCGAGTTCACAACCAGATCAACGAGCTTGTAGGAGGAAGCCATCCCTCGGTGGCCGAACGCCCCGTAGCTCCCAATGAACCGCCGCGCAGCCGACCGGCCATTGAATTCGAAATTCCAGGTGTTGGTCGATTTCAAATTCCGCAGTAGCGCCATGGGGGCGGCGGCGACAGAGGTGTTCGTAGGTATCGTACTGCGCGCAGAGCTGATCTTTTTCAAATTGTGCGGGGCACAATTGGCCGTATTTATTCGTGGAGCAGAGTTTTTAATACGCTACCGGCTTTCTACCGCGGCATAAGCGTCGGGATCACGGTGCGGCCGGATTTGCGGTAGATACGGAAATGGGTATCGAGCGTGAGGATTGGCGACGTGATGTGCTGCTCGGCCATGCGCACCAGGCAGGCGTCGGCCAGCGACATCGGGACTGATGCGTATTTTTTCAGCAGGCGCGCGACGGCCGGGAGCTCGTCGGAAAGGCTGAAGCGGATGGC
>DATFGJ010000478.1:0-4344 GCA_035249585.1 Lacipirellulaceae bacterium | reverse complement strand
GATCAGCGTGGATTTGTGCCGCATCGGATCTCCCCCTCTCGGTGATTCGAATTGGAAGGCGTGCTGGCGTCTGTGACGCCGAGCTGAACGGGCGCTCGAATGGGCGTCGGAGACGCCTCCCACATAGTGACGCCGGCGATTTCTCGCTCGGCGCTGGCGGCAGGCAGGTATGGTTGGTTGCCGCCCTGGCAAGGTCTATCAGTGGTGTCGGCAAGCGCCGGTCGCAGGGGTGAATCTTTGTGTAGCGGATAAAACAAATGCAGCTGTTATCATGCCGCGCCAAGCCTTAAATGCGTCTGGGTCGCTGTGCGATGTGTGGGTATAATTGGCACAATCGATACAGATTCACACCTGGCTTCACACTTAGATTCTTCCGGAGATTGGCGTCTTGGCAGTTAAGCGAAAAACGACGGCGGAGAAGAGTGTCCCACCATCCAATGGGGAGCCGGCTACATCGAAAACGCGCAAGACTCGCCTGGCCGCCACGCCAAGCGAAAATGGCGACTCGGAGCATTCGGTCGAGCCGGCCGTGGCGTCTGCTGCTGCTGATCGAATCGAGGAAAACGGCGCAGCAACAGCGCCGCCGCGCCGCCGAGCGACGGCGCAGTCGATGGCGGCCAAGCAGCGCGATATCAGCGTTAGCGAATTCTTCGCCAAGAATCGCCACTTGCTCGGCTTCGACAACCCGCGCAAGGCTCTCCTCACAACAGTCAAGGAGGCCGTCGACAACTCGCTCGATGCCTGTGAGGAAGCCGGCATTTTGCCGGAGATTTGGGTCCATATCGAGTCGACCGGGAACGATCGGTTCAAGGTCGGGGTGCAGGACAACGGCCCGGGCATCGTCAAAAAACAGATTCCGCTGATTTTCGGCAAGCTGCTCTACGGCTCGAAGTTCCACCGACTGCGGCAGAGCCGTGGCCAACAGGGCATCGGCATTAGCGCTGCCGGCATGTACGGCGTGCAGACGACCGGCAAGCCGGTGAAGATCATCTCGAAAGTCGATGCCAAGAAGGCGGCCCACTACTACGAGATTCAAATCGATACGAAGAAAAACCTGCCGCAGATTCTCAACGGCCGGGGTGAAGGCGTCGACATTCCAGCCGGGCAGAAAGGCCGCGAGTATATCGACAAGCACGAGATTGAGTGGGTCGATCAGCCGCATGGCACGCGCGTCACGATCGAGCTGCAGGCCAAATTCGTGCGTGGTCGCGGCAGCGTTGATGAGTACCTGGAACAGACGGCGATTGCCAATCCGCACGTCGCCCTGCACTATAAAGATCCGGACAACGATGTGCGCGATTATCCGCGCTCGGCCAACCAACTTCCGGTGGAGCCGAAGGAAATCAAGCCGCACCCTTATGGCGTTGAGCTTGGCCGGCTGATCACGCTTTTGCACGATGCGCCCAATTGCACGGTCGCTCAGTTTTTGACGACCACGTTTTCTCGCGTCACGCCGCAGGTGGCGCGCAAGATTTGCAATACGGCGAAAATCTCGACGCGCGCGAGCACGCGCCGCATCGGCCGCAAGGAAGCCGACCTGCTGTACCAGGCGATTCAGGCCACGAAGATTTCCTCGCCGGCCACCGATTGCATTTCGCCAATCGGCGAGGAGTTGATTCTCAAAGGACTACACCACGTGGTGCCTGGCGAGTTTTACGCAGCGGCCACTCGGCCACCGGCCGTTTACAGGGGCAACCCGTTTCAGATCGAAGTTGGCATCGCCTACGGCGGGCAGGCGGCGATGCAATATGTCACCAAAGAGCTGCTTCGCGAGCTGATCGAGGAAACGGATGCCCGCACGATCCGGCAGTTCTTGATTCACACGTTCAACGGCCTGGGCAGCGACGCGGCGGACCGAATTCTCAAAGAATCGGGGCTCGGCACACGGCAATCGCCCGCCGGCCTGAAACCGAAGGAACTCGAAAAGCTGCTGGCTGCGATGAAAGGCGTCAATGTTTCTGAAGGCCAGACGATGGAGGTGCTGCGATACGCCAACCGCGTGCCACTGCAATTCTCGCCGGCCAGCTGTGCAATCACGCAAACCGTGATCGGCACCAACTGGCGCAGCTACGGCCTGTCGCAATCGCGCGGTGCGCTGCCCAAGGGGCCAGTCACCGTAATGGTGCACGTGGCCAGCGTATGGGTACCGTTCACGAGCGAATCAAAAGAGGCCATCGCTCCGTACCCTGAAATCCAGAAGGAGCTGCGACTGGCGCTGCAAGCGGTAGGACGGCACTTGGGCACGTATGTACGCAAGCGGCTCAAGGTGAAGCAGCAAGGCGAGCGCCGGCAGATCTTTCTGCGCTACCTGGGCGAAGTGGCGACGGCCGTGAGCGAAATCAACGCAGTTGATCGGGCCGCGCTGTATGAGCAGTTATTGAGCGTCGCCAAAAAGCGCACAGCCGAAGCGGACGTGAAGCTCGACGATCGCGGCCGGCCGATCGACGATGCCGAAGAACTGGCGAAGGCCGAAAACGTACTCATCGTCGATCCCACGGAAGCGCCCGCGGCGATCAACCGCGCGCCGATTGGTGACAACGAAAGCGTAACGGAGGACAAGAAATGACACGGGTCACAATCGACGAGGAAATCCGGAAAGTGCTATTGAATTTCACCAAGCCACTGGAGCTGTGCGATGAAACCGGTTCGATCCTGGGAAAGTTGATTCCCACCAAGCCGGACGTGGCCGCGGATGATTGGATCGATCTTACTCCGGATGAAACGGATGAAGAAATCGACCGAGCTATCGATTCCGGCGAAGAGACCTACAGTACGCATGACTTGATCGATCAAATCAAGAAAATGCGGGGGCTGTAAATGTTTCGCATCCGCTGGCGGAAATCGGTAAGCCGAAAACTGCTTGACGAATGTGCAACGGCCGACCCCGCAATTCTGACGGCAATTCTTGATTCAATGGCAGAAGTCGAATTCTTTCTCTGTAATGAACCAGAATTCGTGGGTGAGTCCCGAGAAGGTGACAAGCGACTGCTAATTGTTGAGCCACTTTCCGTTGTGTACAAGATCGATCACCCACGACGTTTCGTGCACATCATTCGCGCGAGAGTGCGCCGCACCAAAAGATAACCATCCCTGAAGTTGAGTCTCATGGCCAAATCAAGAATCCGCCGCAAACGTGGGGCTGTTGCCGAAGCGAAGGCCGCTGCGGCCAAGCTGTCGCCGCGCGACAAGAAGACAATGGGGAGCATCGTCGAGCTTGCCGACAACGTGGTGACGGCCGCCGAGAAGCGGCGTGATCCGTATGTCGAAGTACCGTCGAGAACGCTAGCCAATGTGCGCTATAGCCCGCGGAAGAAAATCATTGAAATGGGTAGCGGCACCAACCGCCGGCAGTTGTTCGACCTTGCACAAGCGAAGGCGTACATGCGCACAATGTTGGTAGCGAGCGGTTGCAAAAGACTACTCACCCAGGGGAAGTCGACGAGCCTGCGGGGCATGTTTTACATGCTTAAGCACACGATTGAAGGCACGAAGGAAAACACATTTGACGAACAGAGCGAATGCGACACGATCATCGAAGATACGGAAGTGCTGCTGGGCACCATCCGCGAAGAGCTGCATTTGTACGCGAAAACGGCGGGCACCATGGTCGGCAACATCATCATTGTCGACCAAGGCGATGTTATCGATTGTTCGCGCATGGGCTCCGGCGGTTATGGTATTCCCTCCATTCTCGAACCGGATGTCATTGAGCTTGATCCTAAGAAATGCGAAGCCAAGTTCGTTCTGCATGTAGAAAAGGACACAGTCTGGCAGCGCTTCAACGAAGACAGGTTTTGGAAGAAGCACAATTGCATTCTTACGCACGGCGGCGGCCAACCGCCGCGCGGCGTTCGCCGACTGCTCCACCGCTTGCACTACGAACTGAAACTTCCGATTTATTGCCTGTTGGATAACGATCCTTGGGGATATTACATCTACAGCGTGATCAAGCAGGGCTCAATCAATCTGGCATTCGAGTCGCAAAGAATGGCAATCCCGGATGCGCGATACATCGGGCTGCGGAGCAAAGATTTTGAACGTTGTCAGCTTGCCGACGATGTGAAGCTTGTGCTCAACGAGACCGACCGCAAACGCGCGCTGCAAATTGCGAAATATCCGTGGTTCGCCAAGAAGCGCGAATGGCAACGTGAAATCGAAAAAATGCTCAAGAACGACTTCAAGTTGGAGGTTGAATCGTTGACTTCCAAGGACATCAGCTACGTGACCGAAGAGTACGTCCCGGCGCGATTGGCCGATCAAGATTGGCTCGATTGACGTCGGCGGTCGTCTCGTAGGGACTTTGTCGGCTGGAACGCCTGCGTGTTGCGACTAAACGTTGAATCC
>DATFGJ010000477.1:0-26466 GCA_035249585.1 Lacipirellulaceae bacterium | reverse complement strand
CGATTCAAGTCGCCGATGCTGGCGGCCGTGTTAATATCGACATACGCGCCGCGCTTGCGCAAGTGGTTCAAGACTTCGGCCGGGGAGATTGGATGGTCCTTGGGCACGTCGCGCCAGCCGCGAAACTGGTAGTCGCCGTTTGTTAAGTGAATCGGGCGGCCTCCGTCGGCGCGCGGAGCGTTGATGTCGGCGCCGCGCGCGAGCAGTGCGTCGATGATGTCGATGTTCCGGGACATCGCGGCCCAGTGAATAGGCTGATTGCTGCGCATGTCGCCGGCGTGCAGCAACTCGGGTACACGGTCGAGCAGCTCTTCAATCTTGGCCAGATCACGTTTGCGAATCGCCGCGGCGACGGCCTCGCCTTTGGAGGAAGCGTTGAATTTCGCGTCGAGTTTCTGCGCCAAAAGCTTTTGCATTTCCGTATAGCTGCGGTCATGCGCGATATCGAGCAGCGAATCGTTCACGGCCAGGCTCAGCGGATCGGCGCCATGGTCGAGCAAATATTCGGCCACTTCGATCCGATTCTCACGTACCGCGAAGTAGAGCGGTGTGCGATAGGCGTAGTGCGAGCGGACGAGCGATGGATCTTTGCAAAGCAGCTCTCTGATTACGTCCAGGTCGCCGCGGATGGCGGCGCAGAACATCGCCCACAGGTCCGTGCCGGTGCCGGTGGACCAAACTAGTGGTTCGTTTTTTGTGAGCGGCTCTGGGCGAATCATGTGGCGGACCTTAACAGGCGGACTGCATCAAGCGCAGAAATGTCGTGCTTCAAACCTGCAATTCGCTTTGGCGTGAGAAGTGCATGCAGTAGTGCAGTAGTGCCGTGGTCGACTCATAGCATTTATGATGCGTGTGCATTATTCTTTCAAGCAGCCATTGCGGCCGGCGATGGCTTGATTTCCACAATCGGGAAAGGAAACCGCGACCATGATCATGCCGATCGGCGACGACAATACAGGGCGAACGATCCGGCCCTGGGTGACCTATGCCCTTATCGCGGCAAATATTTTGGTGTTCTTTCTGTTCCAAGGTGGGGGAACGAACGAAAAGTTTACGTTCGCATTCTCTTGCGTGCCGCGCGAAATCGCCACCGGCAAAGATGAGGTGACGCCGCCCAAGGAAGTGGAGGTGCCTCCCGGCCAAACAGTGACCATGCCCGGCCTGCAGGAGACTCCCGGCTCCGTCTATCTGACGCTGTTGACGTCAATGTTCATGCACGGAGGCATTGCGCACTTGCTCGGCAACATGCTGTTCTTATGGATCTTTGGCGATAACGTCGAGGACTCACACAACCATTTGCGATATTTGGTTTTTTACTTGGTTTGCGGCTTGGTGGCGTCGCTGGCGCACGTGTTTACGACCGTCGCCTTTTATGGGGCCAACAGCGAGCAGGCGCTCATTCCGTCGCTTGGCGCGTCCGGGGCAATTTCGGGAATCATGGGCGGTTACCTTGTACTCCATCCGAACCGCCGTGTGATGGTGTTCCTGTTTCGGATGGTCACCTATGTCCCCGCATACGTGGCCATCGGAATGTGGTTCCTGTTCCAGGTGATTAGCAGCTTGGGCGCGTTCGGCGAAGGCTCGCAAACGGGTGGCGTGGCCTATGCGGCGCACATCGGCGGATTTCTCGCGGGGCTGGTGCTCGCGCGACTGTTCGCGGCCGCCCGACCAGAGAGCCGCGATCGAATACGCGGGTGATTTTGACGTACTCGCGGCGAGGCGCATTTGACGTGGAATTCGCGCTGGCCACGCTCTTGGGAATTGGCCTGGCCGCTTCTTGCGGCTTTCGAGTTTTTGCGCCGCTCTTGGTTACAAGCGCAGCCACGTACGGCGGCTATCTCCAATTGACAGCGGGCTTCGAATGGATTGCCACGTTGCCAGCATTGTTGGCCTTCGCCGTGGCCACGTTATTCGAAACCCTGGCCTACTACGTTCCCTGGTTCGACAATCTGCTGGACACAGTTGCAAGCCCGCTGGCAGTCATCGCGGGAATGGTGTTGTTTGCAGCCGCGGCAATTGGCCTTGATCCATTTCTGAAATGGACACTGGCGATCATCGCCGGCGGCGGCTCGGCAGCCGTCGTTCAAGGTGGAACGGTTTTCGCTCGCGGCGCTTCAACGGCGATGACGGGCGGCCTTGCCAACTTTGTCATCTCAACTTTCGAGTTGTTTGCCGGTGTATTCTTCCCGGTGGTCGCGATTGTCGTACCGCTAGTGGCGGTGGTCCTGCTGGCGGCCGTGGTGACCGGAATGTACGCCGTGGCACGCCGGCTGATGCGAAGGAGGCGTCCTGCATAGCCAACTCGCTGCAAGCGAGACTGCGATTGGCCGGTGGCAAAGGAACCGACTAAGATGTTCGGTAAGGGCGCCTTCAAATCGCGCGACATGTTGGGTTCAATCCGCTCGCCCTGGCCTCAGCACCGGCTGGGCGGACTAGTGCCAGCAGCATGGTAAACTCGTGATGACGCTGAAAACCGCGCGGCATGTATCTGTTTCCAAGCCGCGAATCAAGTCTGGCGGGCTGCCGCGAATCTGGGTTTTGCTGGCTGGAATATATGCGATCGCAGGCGGCTGCGTAACGCTCGTCGGTTGGTGGCTTGAGCTGCGACGCCTCACAGACTGGAATAATGAAGGCATTTCGATGTTTCCCAACACGGCGGCCTGCGCCATGTTGGGCGGCATTGCACTTTTGTCGCTCATTGCCGTTGGCCGCTCGTGGCCGATTATCGTAGCGCGCTGCGCGGCGGTATTTGTGGCGCTCGTTGGCGGACTGACGCTCTTTCAGCATGTATCCGGCATCAACCTGGGCATCGATACGCTTCTTTTCAATCGTACGTGGGGACAGCGGGCGGCGACGGCTCCCATGCGCATGGGGCCACCCGCGTCGACATCGTTTTTGATTCTCGGCACGGCAATGCTTCTTGCGACCTTTGGCGGTCGAGCGCAGAAGATGGCGAGCGCGCTCGCCATGCTTCCGGTGGCGATCGCCTCGCTTTCCCTCACAGGTTACTTGCTTGGGGCGGACCAATTGTTCGGCGTCGCGCGGTTCACAGGGATCGCTTGGCAGACCAGCACGGTGCTCGCTGCACTGGGCGTTGGGCTGATGGCCGCAATACCAGAACATGGATTGGCCGTCGCGATTCGCCGGCCGGACGCTGGCGGCTCGGTCCTTCGCCGCTTGATTCTGCCGGTTATAGTTTTTCCGCTCGCCTTGGGTTGGTTGCGCGTTTTAGGGCAACATGCGGGACTCTATAACATGGAGTTCGGCACCGCGCTGCGTACATTGATGGAGACCGGCCTGTTTTTGGCGCTGTTGTGGTGGACCGCCAATAGCATCAGCCGTCATGCGTCCGCCGTGGAGCAGGCGGAGCAGGCACTTCGCGAAAGTGAGCAACGATTCAAAACGCTGACCAGCCGCGCGCCGGTGGGCATCTTTCAAACCGATGAGCACGGGAACTGCCTGTTTGTGAATGAGCGCTGGTGCGAAATGGCCGGGATGAGCGCAATCCAAGCGCGTGGGCAAGGCTGGGCGCAGGCGCTACACCCGGAGGACTGTGAACGGGTCTATCGCGAGTGGTACGACGCGACAAAGCGCGGAACCGAGTTCGCAAGCGAGTATCGGTTTCAAACGCCGGACGGCCGAATTACCTGGCTTTCCGGCAGCGGCATCGCTCTACGCGGAGATTCGGGCAAGATCACCGGTTACATGGGAACTGTGACTGACATCACGCAACGGAAGCTGGCCGAAGAATCGCTTATGGCTGCCGACCGCCGCAAGGATGAGTTCTTAGCGACGCTCGCGCACGAATTGCGCAACCCGCTTGCGCCCATTCGTAATTCGCTTGAGATTTTCAAAATCGCTCCAGCGGACAAAGAGCTTGTGCGTGGCGCGCGGGAAATCATGGAACGCCAGTTAGCACACCTGGTTCGCCTGGTGGATGATCTGCTCGACGTAAGCCGAATTACACGTGACAAACTCGAACTGCGCAAGCAACGAGTCGAATTGGCGTCGATTCTCTACCAGGCCGTGGAATCCTGCCGGCCGCTTATCGAATCACTCGATCAAGAACTTGATATGAACCTGACGGATCAGCCGGTGTACCTCGACGCCGATCCGGTGCGGCTGGCTCAGGTGTTCGGCAACCTGATTAACAATGCCTGCAAATACACCGAGCGGAACGGACATATCAGCGTGTCAACCGAGCAGCTCGACGACGAAATCGTGGTCAAGGTGAAAGATGACGGCATGGGTATTCCAGCGGAAAAGCTTCAGCATGTGTTCGAAATGTTTGCTCAAGTCGAACACGCGCTGGAGCAATCGCATGGAGGCCTGGGGATCGGTTTGACTTTGGCAAAACGACTCGTAGAAATGCACAGCGGTTCCATACAGGCCTTTAGCGATGGTCCGGGGCAGGGCAGCGAATTTGTTGTCCGCTTGTCGACGCGCGTTGCGATGCGTGATATCGAAAGTTCGCCTTCTGTGGATGCATTGGCGGCTAGCGGGCCGCGAAAGGCGCTCGTCGTCGACGATAACGTCGATTCGGCAACATCGCTTGCTCTGCTGTTGCAACTCAGTGGACACGAGACACGCACGGCTTACGGCGGCGCGGAGGCAATTGAAACCGCCGAAGCTTTCGCTCCGGACCTCATCTTGCTTGACATCGGCATGCCACAGATGAGCGGCTATGATGTGTGTCGAATGATTCGTGCGCGGCCGTGGGGCGAGAAAATCCTCATCATTGCCTTGACGGGCTGGGGCCAGGACGAAGATCGCCGCAAATCAAAAGACGCTGGCTTCGACGGTCATCTGGTCAAGCCAGTCGACCCAGCGGCCCTTGCCAAACTATTCTCTGAGTTATCTGAGTTAACGGTCAAGTCATGCGACGAGCTATTGCAACAGGCGCAGCCCTGATACGCCTGGACGGATGAACGATGCGATCCGGTTCACGAGTCTCATCAGGTAAACTCGCCGCCGACATTGAGATTAGAGTCAAAGCAAAATTGAATGATTTGGGTCCTTGCTCGGAGGTCTTTATGATTCGCGCGATGCTCATTTTCTGCGTGATTGCGGCGATTCATTCCTCGGCGAGTGCGGCCGAATCCATTGCTGGCAAGAAGCCAAATATCATCGTCATCCTCACCGACGACCAAGGCTACGGCGACCTTTCTTGCCATGGCAATCCGATTCTGCGGACGCCTAACATCGACCGACTGCATGCCGAGGGCGTGCGCTTCACGGACTTCCACGTGAGCCCGACGTGCTCGCCGACTCGGGCGGCGCTGCTCACGGGCCGGCATGAATTCAAGAACGGGGTTACTCATACAACGCAGGAGCGCGAGCGGCTCTCGCCGCACGCGGTGACGTTGGCCCAAGTGCTGAAATCGGCCGGTTACACGACCGGCATCTTCGGCAAGTGGCATCTTGGCGATGAGCCGGACCGCTGGCCCAGCCGGCGCGGCTTCGACGAGATGTTCATCCATGGCGCCGGCGGCATTGGGCAATCGTACCCGGGCAGCTGCGGCGACGCCCCGGGTAACTCCTATTTCAACCCCGCGATCCTGCACAACGGCACGTTCGTACGCACAACAGGCTATTGCACGGATGTGTTCTTCGGCCAGGCGCTCTCATGGATCGAGAATGTAAAAGGCCGCGAGCCGTTCTTCTGCTATATCGCTACCAATGCGCCCCATGCGCCGCTCGACGTGCGGCCTAACGACGAGTTGCGGTACAAGGATAAGGTACGCAAGCCGAGCGAGGCCAAATTCTTCGGAATGATCGCAAACATCGACGACAACGTCGGCCGGCTGCTCGCCAGGCTGCGCGAGTGGGAGCTTGAAACCAGCACGCTCGTAATTTTTATGAACGACAACGGAGGCACGGTCGGCGTGGAAATTCATAACGCTGGCATGCGCGGCTCGAAGAACTCGCCATGGCTTGGCGGCACACGCGCTTCTTCGTTTTGGCGCTGGCCGGGCACGCTCGCATCCGGCGATTGCAACCGCCTGACGGCCCATATTGACGTCTTCCCGACCCTTGCCGAGCTGGCCGGCGCTGTAGTTTCCGATCGAGTCAAGTCGCAGGTCGAAGGCCGCAGCCTCGTGCCGCTGCTACAAAATTCAAACGAGCAGTGGGAGGATCGAGTACTTTTCACGCACATCGGACGCTGGCCGAAGGGCGCAAATATCGACGAATACAAGTATGCGCATTGCAGCGTGCGAACCAGCCGCTGGCATCTGGTCTCCGCCAGCAATGGCCGTAAGCAATGGCAGATCTTCGACGTAAAAAACGACGCAGCAGAAACGACGGACGTCGCGGCCACGCACCCGGATGTGATTAAGCAACTTGACGCCGCGTATGACGAATGGTGGCAGTCGTTGCCGCCGCACCTCGTGAACGAGAAGGTAATTGGGCCCAAGTTCAATCCATTCCACGAGCTGTACTGGAAGCAATTCGGAGGCGGGCCGGACGAAGGCGAATCCACTCGCTCAGAGGAGCGCTTCCGGCGCAAATTGGCTCGCAAAGTGCCGACACCTACGCCCACGCCAATGCCGATTGCAGAAAAAACCGGCGATACCTGAGAGAACCTCACAGCAGTGGATGTGTGCGCTGGTCCGCGGAAAGCGGCAGCGCCACTCGCGATTGAGCTAAATGCGATACGTAAACACTCTGGATCATTTCCTGCGCCCAGCGCGTCTGATGAATGCCGGTGAGGGGCTCGCGATGTTGCTCGACGGCTGACAGTAAGTCGAGCACCAGCTGCTGATGGCACGAATGATACTTGTCGGGCTGTGCGTCCCACTCGGGAATGCGGATTGAATGCCAAGTATGCGCCTTTGCCGGATTAAATGAGGATCCTTGAAACCACATCACGTCTGTCAGACTTCGCGCAGCGATGATGCCTTTCGTGCAGTGAACTTCCAAGCTAAACCGGTCGCCATCCGGTTCCGAGTTCCGATGCGACTGGAAATACCCGTGAACTTGATCGGCGAATCCGAACATCGCGGCCACGCAGTCGCCGGCGACAGGTCCGATCGGCTCGGTCGCCGGCCGCGCATCGCTTTTAGCTGCGTCCGAGCCGCCCTGCATGACGTGCGCGAACGTCCATTGCGGTTGGCCCGCGAACAAGCACATCAGGTCGAGGTTGTGATAACCGAGCACCATGAGATCTTCGCCGCCGCCACGATGGTCGCACTTACCTTGGGCGCGTAGCGAACGAAGTTTTCCCAAACGGCCGTCGCGGATGAGACTCAACGCTTTGTGAATGGCCGGCGATACCCGGTTGGGTAGCGCAACTGCCAGTTTTGTACCGCCTTCGTCGCAAGCGGCAACCATGCGATCGAAGCTTGCCAGGTCTGCTGCAAGCGGCTTCTCGCAGTAAATGTGTTTGCCGGCCCGAGCGCAGTGGGACACGACTTCTTCATGCACATCGACGTGTCGCATGCCGATGGTGACCAGATCGATTTGCTCTTCCGTCAACATCTGGCGATAGTCGTCATAAAGCCGGTCGATGCCGCATCGTTTCCCCGCTTGCTTGAGCCCCTGCGGATTGTCGTCAGCGATCGCTACAAATTCGACGCCGGGAATTCCTACAAGCGCGCGGTCGAGACCATGGCCGAAATCGCCGTGCCCGGTAGAGCCAATCGCGGCGGCTCGATACGTTTTAGATAGCGGCGCGAAGGTGTTCGCGCGAATTTCGGATTCTTCAGCCCGCGCCGGAGAATCGGTGCCGACGAAGAAGGCCGCGGTCGAAATGCCGGCGAAACTGCGTTCGAGGAACGAACGGCGATCAATAGTATTCACAGCCACCCTCCGACGTGCGATTTACGTGAGTTTCTTCAGAATTTTAGCGGGTTCATCCTATCATGCGTCATCAATGACTGTGTGGGAGGCGTCTCTGACGCCGATGGACCTGCAGATTCTCGAATCCAGTCGGCCTCAGAGAGGCTCCACAGGTTAGTTGCTTCGAGTGTTCATTGGTTGTTCACGTTTCATGGCGTCAGCCGCCGGGTTTGAGATATGCTTGGGCAGCGTACAAACCTGCAAGTAATTTCAGATCCAGGCTATGTTCATTCGCATGCAGCCATCCGGCGACCGCTTCCAGCGGGATTTCGTGAATCGTGATCTGCTCACTTCCGTCGCCGCCGCCCGCGCTTTGCTTCGTAAGTCCCTGAGCCAGGAAAAGTACAATCGACTCGTCGGTGAGACCGGGCGACGTGTATCCACTGCCGAGTTCCGTCCACCGGGCGGCCACATAGCCGGTCTCTTCCAAGAGCTCGCGCTTCGCCGCTTCGACGAGCGCTTCGTCCTCAGCGCCGCTAACGTCGCCAGCAAGTCCCGCGGGCAGTTCCACGACTGGCCGGCTGACCGGCGGGCGGTATTGCTCCACCAAGACGACCTTGCCGGCGTTCGTGATGGCGACGATTCCAACCGACGGCCTCTTCGTGTTGCGTGTAGCGAATTCCCAATCACCACGCACGACCATCGACAGATGACGTCCCGCATACACCGTCGCTAGTTTATTATCATTGGCCATGTGTCTGAGAGCGTCACAGAATGAATTAAACCGCCAAGTGCGCCAAGGCCGCCAAGGGAGAACATGGATTGTTCGCAGTACGAGGCCACACTTGGCATCCGTGGCGGTTTGATAATGTTAGCTGCTGTAAAGCAGCTCCTCGGTAAGCAAAGATCATGTCGACGATTGGGTTCGTGCCAGTTTGTAAAGCAGATACATCTCGCCTTGATGGCGCGCTTCGTCGTGCCAGCCGTGGATCATGCCGGGTAAAAGGGGCCAGCCGCCGCTCGGCGGAATTGCGTTCGGATTCGTCATGATGATCTGGGCGTGCTCGCTAAGCAGCGCTTCGATTCGCTCGAGTTGATTCTCCAGTAGCGCGCGAGCGTCGTCGACGTCGGGCCAATCGGTATGAAGTTCTGGGCGCGAATTTTGTCCAAACTTCGTCGCCCAACTGCTTGGCAACTCGCTGCGGCTCGTTAACGGACGAATCGTGAGGGCGTCTTGAAGCCACAGCGCGTGGCCTGCATGCCACAGGATGTGGTTCGACGTGCCCGGCGGAGCCCACTTGAGCCAGCGTGAATCGAGAACCTGCAACAATTCCAGCGTGCTACGACGGACTTGGCGCGCCAGCTCAGCGAGACTATCCACGGCAGTCGCATTCACTGGGCCTCGTGTCACTCGTCTAGCCCACGAATCTTGAAGTTATAAAGGTCTGCGATTTCCTGGCGCGACTTGTCGGCCAGGTTGCTAAATCGATCGACCAGCGCGTCGACATCTTCGACGCCCTGGGCCGCCAGCGATTTGACTTTTTGTTCCAGCAGTGCGGACAAGTCCTCGGAATCACAGCGGGCGTGGCCGGCTGGATACATTACAAGCCCGCTGGAAAGCGGGCCCAGCTTGGCGTGAACCAGCTCGACCGTCGTGGGAAGGCCGTCGGGATAACGCCGATCGTAGTCGCGTCCGCCGTGGCGAAAGTCGATTTGCTGCATAATTCGACGAGTAAGCGGATGGAACAGGGCCGATTCGTCTTCCGCGTAGTCGGCCGGCGTGAGCATGAGCCGTCGCCATCCGCCTCGGCCGTCCCAGCCGCTGCGGCGTGCGTCATAGCCTTTGCGCAATAGCGTGGCCACGATGTAGACCATCGAATGGTCCGCGCTTTGACGAGTGCGCGGGTCGCGTTTCGCCGGGTCGCCGATGATGCTGAACGCCGGCTCGTAGATTCGAATGCGCACGTCGAGCAGGCTATCGAGGTCATCGAGCAGCTTGGGCTCCTCGGCGATGATCTTCATGACGCCGTGAATAGCGCCGGCCGACTGGTGCTCGTAGATGCCAAGCTTGAAGTGCATGCCCATAACGGCAAAGTCGTCGCCCGCCGTGGCAAGAGTCAGGTCAAACGGGCTGTTTTCAGGCTGCGCTGGCGGCTCGAACAGGCAGAAGATTGCCTGAGGATTGCGAAAGATATCGGCCGGGCCGACGAACCCGTGCATCGCGCGGCGTACGCTGGCGACCGCAGCCTCCGCGCTGATCGCGGCCGACGCGCCCTTCGAGTCGGAGAGCTGGTGCCCATGGCGAATCGCCCGAAAGGGGATGTAATGCGCAACGACGAGGCCGATCGCAGACTCGATCTGGTCGACCGTCGCGCCGAGTATGGCGCCGTACACGGCAGCGGAAGCAATGGCGCCATGAACGACGTGGTCGATTTTGTGGTTGTTGAGCTTAAAAACCTCGGCCAGCCGGCCGCGAATTTCATCGAGCGTAGCCATCGCCACAAGCGTGCGGCGGCCATCGAGTCCGGCCAGCTGCGCGGCAGCCACGGCAACGGGGTAGAAATCGTTGTGACCAAACTCGCCGGCCGTGGCGCCGCGCGCCGGGTTGTAACCGAAATTCGTGCCGTTGGCGTCCCATTCGCGCACGGCCGATGAGCAAGCCAGCACGGCCTTTTCCGGCGCCACACGAACGCTGGAGCCGAACATCGGTACGCCGTCGGCCGGATCGATCGTGCGATACTCGAGCGCCTCCCGCCGCAGCACCGTCGGCGCATTGGTGCCGCAGGCAAGTGCGCTCACGCCGCACGCCACGCTATCGAGGTGGAATTGTTCAACCTTCCTTAGAACGGCGTCGCTTGGACCTACTTGCCGGCCGCGTACCATGTCGAGCGCGTACTGCGCAATGCCACGCGCCTGGTTCGTGTCGCGGGAGAGCACGGCGAACTGGTTGGAGTGTGTATCGGACATGCGGTTGTTCGGGCGAGTTGAACAGCCTATCATGGTTTTTCGTGTTCGCCCATTGGTCATGGCCGGAAAGCCCTCGACCTGCAAGGCCAAGGCAAATAGGGCTTCTAACTCGGTATCTATTAACTCGGTATCTATCATGTACGACCCGCGCATCGACCGGCTGGCCGACATTTTGCTGGACCATAGTTGCCGCATCCAGCGCGGCGAACGGGTTCTCATCGAGGCGTTCGATTTGCCCGAGCCGACGCTGGTATGCCGGCTCGTGGAAGGCGCCGCAAAGCGCGGGGCGGTGCCATTTGTTTCGTGGAAATCCAACGCGGTGCTGCGGTCGCTGTATCAAACGGCCAGCGAGGAGAGCATGAAGCTGGCCGGCCAGTTTGAATCCGCGCGCATGGAGCAGATGCAGGCGTACATCGGCGTGCGGGGGGCGGCCAACAGCAGCCAATTCGCCGATGTGCCATTTGAAAAGATGGACCTCTACCAGCAGCATTGGTGGAAGACGGTGCACACCGACGTGCGCGTGGCCAAGACCAAGTGGGTTGTCTTGCGTTATCCGACTGATTCATTCGCCCAATCGGCCAATATGAGCACGCGGGCGTTCGAAGACTTTTACTTCGACGTGTGCACGGCCGACTATGCAGCAATGCAGAAGGCCCAGGATCCGCTCGCTGAACGCATGCGAAAGTGCGACCGTGTGCGGATCGTCGGGCCGGGCACCGAGCTGGAGTTTTCGATTAAGCGCATTCCCGTGATTCCATGTTGGGGAGAGCGCAACATCCCTGACGGCGAAGTATTTACCGCGCCGGTCCGCGACAGCATCAATGGCCGGATTCGCTTCAATACGCAGTCGCGCTATCAGGGCACGCTGTTCGACAACGTCGAATTCGAGTTCAAGAACGGCAAGATCGTTCGGGCGACGGCCAATGAGACGCAAAAACTCAATCGAATTCTCGATTCGGATGAAGGGGCCCGATATTGCGGCGAATGGGCGATCGGCGTGAACAACCGCGTGCGCCACCCGATGCTGGACACGCTGTTCGACGAAAAGATCGGCGGCTCGTTCCATCTCACGCCCGGCCAGGCGTACGAAATCGCCGACAACGGCAATCGCAGCCGCATCCACTGGGATCTTGTGTACATCCAGCGGCCCGACTACGGCGGCGGCGAAATCTGGTTCGACGGCGAGCTATTGCGCAAGGACGGCCGCTTCGTGCCAGCCGATCTGCAGCCGCTCAATGAAGGTTTGTAAGTCGTCAGCTACTGCGAAACATTCGCCAGAGTTCGACGAGCGAAGCGCCGACGTGCGCGATGAAACTCATGGCTGCAAAAAACAGTCTCCGTCCACGACGCGGCGAGTAGCCGTGGCGCAGATCCTCGCTCATCGTTGGGCTTTTGCCTTCCAGCGCAGCCCAGCGGCGGACCACATCGCGGCCATCTTGCCAGGCGGCGTATTCTTTCCACGGGTCCATGGCGGCTGAGGGGCAGCGAGAATGTTGTGATGAACGACAGACCGCTCACCTAGACATGCATCGCGCCAACAGGTTCGCCACGAATTGGTCGCCGCGGCGGTTTTCCGCCATCATCATTTTTCAGCGGCTGCCAGTCATCGTCGCCTTGGCCGCCGGTTGCTCGGGGAATAATTCCGCGTCGGTGGCGTCCCCATTTTCGATGTTCGTCGAGTACAACATCGAGTTCTGAAGCCCGCCATCGTCATCCCCGTCGGGACCATTGCAGTAAAGCTTGTAGCTTGATCCGTTAGGCCGATACTTGATCCGTTCGCTGGCATATGGGTCGGCTGGAACCGATGGAAGGTACTTGGGGACCAATTCGGCTAAGCTCGCGGGCAATCGGCCCGTATCGAGCTCAAACGCGCGCAGCGAAAGCTTGAGAATCAGCATCCTGAGTTGAGCGGCTCGTATGAGGTGCTCATGTTTCGCCATCGGGTATCGTTCGATGCCGGACCATTTCTGCAGAGTCGCATCCGCGCGGCGCTGCCAATCCGAGTTCACATCTATGATTCGGTGCCGTTCCGCTATGACGGACCACACATCGCGGCGGCGGTCCATTTGCCACAACTCCGTCGCCAGTTGAGTGCACGCGGCTGAGTCCAGGCTGCCCGCGCGAACCCAAATATTTTCCTGTACGTCGGTCTCGTATTGATAGAAGATATTCTGATTCAGGGACGCCATGCCTTGGCCGATCGCATGGCTGAGTCGAAGCCAATCGAGGTCGGTCTCGAGTTGCAGCTTTGCATCACGGCTGTTGCGCGCGAAGGCGACCTGCCCGCGGAGTGCGCCGGATAAGTAAATGATGGCCTGGTCGTCCTGCATGTCCCAATCCGTGAATACGTAGGGATTCCAGCACCGCTTCTTGAAGCCTTCGCGAAAGCGTGCAAACGCTGGCGCGAGCTTCGCCATTTCGGCGGCGAGCTCGCTTTCGGAAATTTGGTCCCAATTGCTCACTTTCTTCGACGAGACTGGTCCAATCATTCGGCCCGCGACGACGAAGTCATCGAACGCATTGGGCTCCGGCAGTTTGACGTCTGGAATCGGAGTTGGCACCATTAATTGATACAACAGCGCGAGCGGAAACATCGCAACCAAACCGAACAACAGCACCGCGCCAACCTGCGCGACAACAATGCGGCGCCGCGACTTCGCGGTGGCCGGTTCCACAAAGGATTCGCCGGATAGGTCAAACCAACCCGCACGCGTCATGGCAAACAACCAGGCACAAAGTGCCCCCATGCCGACCGACGTCGCGATAATCCAATACGTAACGCCCGGCCAAGAGTCTCGCCGCGTCGCTTCGAGATATTCCGCGATGGTACCCGGGGTTCCCTGATACCAAAGATTGGCTAGATACAACGCCCAGCGAAAGGCTTGATTGACAACGGCTAACACAATCGCCAGCACGGGCGCGGCGGCCAGGCGAATCCACCAGCGTGCCCTGCCGCAGACAATCCAAACGCACGCCAGTGCAACGGACGCAGCGACGACGCCATCGGCTATGAGGTGGTACCATGTCGAGAACGTTAGCAGCGGCGCCCGAGCCGCGACCGCGGTGGCCACTGCCACAACGACCACGGCAAGCAGCATCGTTTGCATCGACAAACGAAAACGACGCGAACTTGATGCGTTAGTTTCGCGAGTTGGCTGGGGTCGAGCCAAAGGCAAGCCCCCCGCGGGATATGCCGGGGGCTCGGCTACACCTCGATCCCAGTCACGCGCAGTTGACACCGATGACCTTCGCCATCGTCGTCGCCAAATCGCCAATCCCGCAACCACCAGCATGCATTCGACGCCGAGTTGTACGACGACCTCGAAGGCAGGTATCAGTAGTACGAGCAGCACCGCCGTCGCCACCACGGCCAGGCGAATAAACCAGTGCCGCTTCGACGCTGCCGCCCACAGCGCGAACATTCCGAGCAGAGCGGCCGGCGTGGCGTCGCTGAGGTGATACGCATTGATCATCGCTGCGGCAGCAATGCACCCTCACCCTGGCCTCTCCCTAAGGGAGGTGTTGAATTTGCCTCTAGTGCCGGCCTTGCAACATGCGGCTCTGCTCCATCGCATCTTCCGCCATGCGGATGTAGGCCATGTTGTTCGTGCCGGCGAACGCTCGCTGGTATGTCACGCTTAGCGCGGTGTAGCTGAAGGGGTCGTCCGGCTCGATCTCGCAAACCTTGCGCGCATGCTGAATTGCCTCTTCGTGCCGACCGAGCTTCTGCAGCACGACGGCAAGCGCCGAGTGGGCCAAGGCGTAGTTTGGCTCAACCGTCAGCGCCTCGTTCAGTTTTGCCACGGCCTCGTCGAGCTTGCCGGCGTCCTTGAGCTTGTCGGCTTCGTCGTAGAGTGCGACGGGGTCGCTCATAAGTGCCTCCTCCGGTTCGTACCATTGCTGGCTGCTAGCAAATTGCTGCCGCACCACTCTGCACCATGGGCGTTCAGCTAGCGGCACCAACGCCGAGTTTAGCAGGCAATAGCTGTTTTAGGATAGTTGCCGGCGCCCGGCGCGAGAAAATCGCCACCCCCGGCTAAATCGCCCTATTTGATACGCCCGATAGTGAGAGTGGCGTCGCTAGCGCTTCGTGCAACCAGTTGTCAGCGTGTCAAAAAGCCAGTCGACGCCCTGCCTGCCCGCTTTGTCGCCTGTTGACGAGGACCCGCCTGTGTCGATTCACCCGCTGGCTGTTGTAAGTCCCTATGCCGAAATTGGAAATGGCGTACGCATCGGCCCCTTCTGCGTGGTCGAAGCAGGCGTCGTGCTTGGCGATGGCTGCAATCTCGCGAGCCGCGTAACGGTGAAATCAGGCACCGTTCTGGGGCGGGACAACATCGTTCTCGAAGGCACCGTCCTCGGCGGCATGCCACAGCACGTGCACATGCCCGAGTATCCCGGCGTCGTGACGATTGGCGACGGCAATGTGATTCGTGAGAACGTCACCGTTCACCGGGCGATGCAGGCGGGAAATGTCACGCAAATTGGCAGCCGTTGCCTGCTCATGGTCGGTTCGCACGTGGCTCACGACTGCACGGTCGGCGACGGAGTGATCATAACGAATAACTCGTTGCTTGGCGGCCATGTGACAGTCGACGACAAGGCATTTATTTCTGGCGCCGTGGGAGTTCACCAATTCTGCCGAATCGGCCGTCTGGCGATGGTCGGCGGCCAGGCGCGAGTGACGCAAGATGTGCCGCCGTTCGTCACAGTCGATGGCGGCACCACGATGATCGTGGGGCTGAACAAGGTCGGCCTGCGCCGCGCCGGCTTCTCCGTGGAAGATTTGGCACAGCTGAAGGCGGCCTATCGCACAATTTACCGCAGCGGCCTAACGTGGGAAGAAACACTCGACGTGCTGCGCACCCAGTTCACCGACGGACCTGCCGCCGAGTTCTTGCCCTTCTTCCTCGCGGGCAAGCGTGGCTTTGTGCAGGAACGCCGCACGCCGCCGGGCGCCATCGTACGCCTCATGCGCGATAACGAGGATGAAGACGGAATCGCAATACTCGCCGAAGCGGAAAAGAAAGTCGGCTAACCCACCAACTCCCAGGCCCAACGGCCGCCCCCACCCCCATGTGCCCCACCAAGCCGGGGCGCATTCTGTTAGTTTTTAATCGCGCCGTGTCCCCCCTACGACTGGCCGCGCGGTAAGCGTTGAAACGCGCCGCGCGGTCGACCCCCCAAAAAAAAGAAGAGGATAGATGATGAAGTTGCGGCACCGCTTGCGCCGAGTCAGCTCCAGGTCATGGGCTGGGTGGCCCGCCGAGGCTTACGCCCAAATGCAATACCAGCAGCGGCTTCTGGCTGTGCAGGAACATCTTCGCGGCATTCTCAAGGATTCGCCCGCCGGTCCACTGCGTCTCATCAGCGTGTGCGCCGGCGACGGCCGGGACGTAATTGGCACAGTGCGAGCGCATGAGCGGCGTGGCGATGTGTCGGCCTGGCTAGTTGAATTAGATCGCCAGTCGGTTGCAGCCGGTATTCAAGAGGCATCGATCGCCGGCCTTGAATGCGCGGTGAACTTCATCAATGCGGATGCGACCGAATACGGTACCTACCTGGGTGTCGCGCCGGCCGATATCGTACTTGCGTGCGGCGTTTGGGGTCACGTGCCGGCGCACGAACGAGAGTCGTTGGCCCGCGCGCTTGCAGCATTGTGCAAGCCGCGCGGCACTGTCACCTGGACGCGGGGAGTTTCGAGCGGACTCGCTCGATTGAATGAGATCGCAGTGCTGTTTGCTCGATCCGACTGGGAAAACGTTCGAACCACCATTACCGCCGACAAGAAATGGGCCGTCGCGACGTATTGCTACGCAGGCCCGCTGGTCGAACTGCCTGAGATGGGGCGAATCTTTAATTTCCAGCGGCACGCGGGCCGGTGACGCGCACGATACATAGCCCGGCCATCTTGGCCGGGCAGAAGGCGGCCGGCCCAAGTCGCCACGGCGACTCGCTGCGGCGAGATGGGCCGGCGATGTATTTGGTCACTCGCCTTTGCGGCCGATGTCGGCGCCGCCCTGCTTGAGTGCCGCTTGAGCCGCGGCCAGCCGTGCGATCGGTACGCGGAACGGGCTGCAAGAGACGTAATCCAGGCCGACCTTCTGGCAGAACTGTATTGAATCCGGGTCACCGCCATGCTCGCCGCAGATTCCAACCTTGAGGTTTTCCTTGGCGGAGCGGCCTTTGCGGACGCCCATTTCCACGAGCTGGCCGACGCCGCCCGTGTCGAGCGATTGGAACGGGTCCCGTAGCAGGATTTCCTGCTTCAGGTAATCGGGCAGGAACGTGTTCACATCATCGCGCGAAAAGCCGAAGGTCATTTGCGTCAGGTCGTTCGTGCCGAAGCTGAAGAAATCCGCTTCCGCGGCAATTTCGTCGGCGGTGACGCAGGCGCGCGGCACTTCGATCATCGTCCCGACAAGGATATCGAGCTTGCCTTTGTACTTCTTTTTCTCCTGCACGTCGCTGATCGTCTGGCGCACCTGTTCTGCGAGTACTTGCAGTTCGCGCTGTGTGCCGACGAGCGGAATCATGATTTCCGCCTGGGCGTCGATCTTCTTTTCCTTGCAGGAAATGACCGCCTCGGTGATGGCAGTGACCTGCATCTCGAGGATTTCTGGATAGGTGACCGCCAGGCGGCAACCGCGATGTCCCAACATGGGGTTCATTTCGTGTAGCTGGCTAACGCGCTCTCTGACTTCGGCAGCGGTGATGCCGAGTTCCTTGGCCGTTTCGGCTTGCGTCTTGGGTTCGTGCGGCAGGAACTCGTGCAGCGGCGGATCTAAGAGCCGGATTGTTACCGGCAAGCCGTTCATGGCCTTGAAAATGCCAATGAAGTCCCTCCGTTGCAGCGGCAACAGGTCCTTGAGGGCGGCGCGCCGTTCCTTTTCGTTATTGGCGAGGATCATCGCCCGCATTTCTTTGATCCGCTCGCCTTCGAAGAACATGTGCTCGGTGCGGCATAGGCCGATGCCCTGTGCGCCGAACTCACGAGCCCGCTTCGCATCCTCCGGCGTGTCGGCGTTGGTGCGGATTTTCATCGTGCGATATTTGTCGGCCCAGCCCATGACCGTGGCGAAATCGCCGGAGAGTTTTGGCACTTGCGTTGCTACCGAGCCGGCCATCACTTCGCCGGTCGAGCCGTCGATCGAGAGCGTGTCCTTGGCGGTGAATGTCTTGCCGCCGACTTTGATTTTCTTGCCCTTCTCGTCGATCGTGATCGCGCCGGCGCCGGCGACGCAGCAGCGGCCCCATCCGCGGGCCACGACCGCTGCATGGCTCGTCATGCCGCCAGTGCTCGTGAGAATCCCGACCGCCGAGTGCATGCCCTCGATGTCCTCGGGGTTGGTTTCCTTGCGCACAAGGAGTACCTTCTCGCCGTCGAGCGTGCGGTCGACGGCTTCCGCCGCCGTGAAGGCCAGCTTGCCTACCGCCGCGCCCGGTGAAGCCGGCAGACCGATCGTCAGCAAGCGATTCTCCTTCTTCGCCTGCTGTTTACCTTGCGGGCTGAAGCTGGGTAGCAACAGCTGCGTGAGGTCGCCCGCCGGGATGCGGATCACCGCGGTTTTTTCCTCGATGAGCCCTTCTTTCACCATGTCGCAGGCGATTTTGACCGCTGCCGCGCCGGTGCGTTTCCCGTTGCGCGTTTGCAGCATGAACAGCGTGCCGCGCTCGATCGTGAACTCGATGTCCTGCACGTCGCGATAGTGGCTCTCGAGCCTTTCCTTGATTTCCAGGAGTTCGTGGTAAACCTTCTTGTTCCACTTAGGCATTTCTGCGACGGGCAGCGGCGTGCGAATGCCGGCAACCACGTCCTCGCCCTGTGCATTGATAAGGAACTCACCGTAGAACTTATCTTCACCCGTGGCCGGGTCCCGAGTGAATGCAACGCCGGTGCCCGAGTCATCGCCCATGTTGCCGAACACCATCGACTGGACGTTCACCGCTGTGCCCAACAGCCCGGTGATGTTCTCAACCTGACGGTACTTCACCGCGCGGGGCTGCATCCAGCTTTTGAACACGGCTTCGATCGCCAGCTCCAGCTGCCTTAGCGGTTCCTGCGGGAAAGGTTTGCCAAAGTGCTTCTGGAAGACCTTCTTGTATTCTTCGCACAGTTGAATCATGCCCTCGACCGGCACATCCGTGTCGTTCTTCACCTTGTATTTCGACTTGATCTTGTCGAAGGCGTGCTCAAACAGCTCGTGGTCGACGCCGCAGACCACATCGCCGTACATGTTAATCAGCCGGCGGTAAGCATCGTACGCGAAGCGCTCGTTTCCGGTCGCGTTCGCCAAGCCGGCAACGGCCTCGTCGTTGAGGCCCAGATTGAGAATCGTGTTCATCATGCCGGGCATCGACACGGCCGCGCCGCTGCGCACCGAAACCAGGAGCGGGTTGGTGTTATCGCCGAACTTCTTGCCAAGCTCTTTTTCCAGCATCGCGACGTTCGTTGCGACGTCGTCCTGCAAGCCGGCCGGCAGCTTGCGGCTATTCTTGTAATACAGGTCGCAAACTTCGGTCGTGATCGTGAAGCCGGGAGGCACCGGCAGACCGATGCTGGTCATCTCGGCCAGGTTGGCGCCTTTGCCGCCGAGCAATTGCTTTTGCTTTCCACTTCCTTCAGTCTTGGTGCGACCGAAGTAATAGATCAACTTCGCGGGCTGTCCGTTCGAACCGGACCGAGCCGATACGTCGGTTGAAGTGGCTGGTTTTGCCTTGCGTTTCAAATCAGCTGTTGCCATTGAGTCACCATAGGAAATGTAAGGAGGCGGACCGCGCAGTCTTGTCAGCGGCTTCGCTCGAATTGACGAACGAGCCGGCCCGCCCTAGGTTTTAACGTGGAGAATCTGCGTCGAATGCGAATCGGTCAATGTATGGCCGCAGTCGGCCACGCGTCAAGGTGAGCGCGGGGGCAAGTCCCGCCCTATGAGGGTCGCAGGATGGCCGAAACTCAAGAGCGCTCGAATGGCTTCGCGCTAGCCGTTGTGGTCGAGGGCGGCCTTGCGCTGGTTGCGGTCCTTCTGGCTTGGCTGTTTCACGTGCCGCTGCGTGAGCAAATTCCGGCGACCGGTGAGCAGCTGGCCTATGCCGTCACGCGCGGCGTCTTGGTGACACTGCCAATGCTTGCGGTTTTCATATGGCTGGTGCATTCGTCATGGGCACAAATTCGAGAATTGCGCCGACAGGTCGAATGGTTAATTGCCGAGATGTTTTCGGACGCCAGCGCTGCACAATTCGCGTTGATTGCCGTGCTGGCTGGCGTAGGTGAGGAACTTTTGTTCCGCGGAGTGCTTCAATCGCTCATTGGCCAATGGACTACGCCGATAACGGGGCTTTGCATCACCAGCCTGTTGTTTGGCCTGGTTCACGCGTTGTCGAAGCTCTACTTTTTTCTGGCCACTGCGATCGGCCTGTGCTTTGGCTTACTTGTGCTGCAATACAACGACCTCGTCGCCCCCATGGTGGCACACAGCCTATATGACTTTTTCGCGCTCACCTACTTAAGCCGCCGCTTGCGGCTGAGCGGGAATAGCGCCCCGCCGGCTGAATTGCCGTGACTTCTGCTGCACCGTCGCGGCACCGCACGAATTGTTATCTACCGCAGAATTTGATGAGTATTCCAGCGACTGCTAGCAGTCAATTCGCCGTGTCCGTCTCACAATCTCCATTTTCTGATCTTGTAAAAAATCCGGCCGGCGACTTAGAACCTTGATTACGCGTTGATGCGAGTTGTGGACGGGCGCGTCCACATTAGTCGAGAATTCGACTTTCTTCATGGATGATGCTCGCTCATCGAGCGCACGACGCGAGTCCAGTTCTATGGACCTGGCTTCTCGTGCTGAGCGATCAGCGATTTCTCGGCTGATATGTCAGCATGTTGAGCCGGTGGCTGAATAAGCGTTCGTGTCTAAGAAAGGAGATTTCATGTTAGTTCTCTCACGTGGCCAGAATGACAAAGTCGTGTTCCCAACGCTGGGTATCAGCGTGGAAATCATCCGCGTGGCGGGCAAAAAAGTGCGATTGGGCATCGAGGCGCCCGAAGAAATCCCCGTGCATCGCCATGAGGTGTGCGAACGCATTCAGGCGAGAGCCAATGCCGGTGAAGAAGACGAACAAGCGATCAAGTTTCCCGAGGCAAAAAAATCGTACATGGCGCGGCTAAATCACGACACCCGGAATCGACTTAACTCGGCCGCGCTCGGGCTGCATCTTTTGCACCGAAAACTCGAAAACGGTGACTTGAGCGATGCCGAGTCGACAATCTTCACGATCTTTAACGAGCTCAAAGGCATTGAGAATTTGCTGGAAGAGCCGTCCAAGACGCCGGCTAAGCCGGATTCCGAAACTCATCGCCGCGCGCTGGTCGTGGAAGACAACGATAACGAGCGCGAACTCCTGGCCGGTTATCTGCGAATCAGCGGATTCGACGTGGAGACGGCGGCCGATGGCCTGCAAGCCATGGTACGGCTCACACAACAGGCTCCAGACGTCGTCCTGTTGGACATGCGTATGCCTCGATTCGATGGCCGGAAGACCGTCGCCGCAATCCGCAACAATCCTGATTACCGCGGATTAAAACTGTTTGCCGTCAGCGGCACGAAACCCGAGGAAATGAACGTAGCACTGGGGCCAAACGGCGTAGACCGCTGGTTCACCAAGCCGCTCGACCCCAAAACGCTAATTGACGCGCTCCACGACGAGCTGCACACCGAACGCATCCTGGCGTGATCGGCGCCACCGCAGCAATTTACTGCTTTCGTAGCACGCGGGCCAGCTCACGCGGGTCGGCAGGCTTTACAAGATGATAATCAAAGCCGGCGTTCATGACGGCCTCGTGATCCTCGGATCGTCCGTATCCGGTAAGCGCGACAAGGCGAATCGGATGATTGCCAAGCTCGGCCCGAACCTTGCGCGCCACTTCGTATCCGTCCATGACCGGCAAACCGATATCCATCAGGACGACCTCCGGTTTATGCGTGCAAATAACGTCGTAACCGCTTTTGCCATCGGCCGCGGTATAGACGTTATGTCCGTCCATCTTTAGCAATCGCTCCAGCATCAAACGGCTGTCGTCATTATCTTCTACGACAAGTACGTTCAAGCTCCTGTCCGCCGATGCGTCTGAAGGCTTCTCGGTTTGCGGCCGCTTGTCGGTAAGTGGCAGGCGTACGGTGAAAGCGCTGCCGCAGCCTTTACCAGCGCTCTCGACCAAGACCGTGCCGCCGTGCAGCTCGACGAGCAATCGCACTAGGCTCAGGCCGATGCCCATCCCGCCTTCGGTGCGGGCGAGCGACTTGGGGCCCTGCACGAACAGTTCGAAAATTGTCGAAAGCATATCGGGCGGTATGCCTTGGCCGTTGTCTTCGACGCATAGCACGGCCTCATTGCCGTCCCGCTTCATGGATAACACAATTCGGCCTTGCGGCGGCGTGTAGCGCACGGCGTTGGTGAGCAAGTTCTCCAGAATCTGCAAGAGCCGCGATGGATCGCCCTCGATGAATAGCGGCTCCTGGCCGATCTGAAGCTCCAGCGCATGGCGGCGATCCTCCAGCTCCGGACGGATCGCCTCAACGACATCCTGAACCAGGGAACTGAGGTCGACAATTTGCTTGCGGATATCGATCTTTCCTTGCGTGAAGCGGGACACATCGAGCAGGTCATCCAGCAGGCGCGCCATCTGCCGAGACTGGCGCACTATGACGTCGGAGGCCAGTTTCGCGTGATCGCCGGTTGCCGGTCCGTGAGCCAGTAATTGCGATGCGTTTAACACGGCGCTCAGGGGATTGCGCAATTCATGCGACAGCATCGCCAGGAACTCGTCGCGCCGCACCACCGCCTCACGAGCCTGGCGCTCGGCCTCCTTCTGCGCGCGGATGTCCTTCGATAGCGATGCAATGCCGACGGGCCGGCCCGATTCGTCTTGCAGCACAGAGAGTGTAAGCAAAATCGGAATCTTCTCCCCCGCTCGATTGGTGCGCAACGTCTCGACGTTACGCACATGGTCGGCGTTGCGGCAGCGCGCACGCAGCTCGTTGGCTTGCTCAACGCATTCCTCGGGCACGAGCATGCTGCTGGGCTGGCCCGTCATTTCGTCCCGCATCCAGCCGTACGCGCTCACGGCTTCATCGTTCAAGTCGATGATGCGCCCGTCGAGGTCCTCGATGACGATCGGATCGGCGCCGTCCATGAACACTTTCGACATTCGCCGCAGCTGGGCCTCGGCGCGCTTGATTCCCGAAATCTCGACAAGCGTGATCACGACGCCGTCGACATGGCCCTTGCTACGGTACGGCAGGATGCGCAGCAAATACCATTTGCCGTGCCGGTCTTGGACGTCCTTTTCGAACGGTGTCTCCGTTGCCGCGACGCGCTCGACGTCCTCCAGTAAACTCTCATGCAGGATGTTGTGAGAGAAGGCCTCGATGCTGCGCCCGATGTCCTGCGGCAAGATTTGAAACGCGTGGTAAATCTGCGGCGTGAACTTGCGGATCCGCAACGCGCGGTCGAGGAAAATCGTGCCGACTTCGGTGCTCCGCAGCAGGTTGTCCATATCGTCGGTCAGCTCGGTGAGCTCGACGATCTTGCGCTGATGTTCGGCGTTGACCGTGTACAGTTCTTCGTTGACCGAATGCAGCTCCTCGTTCGTGCTCTGCAGTTCTTCGTTGGAGGCGACCAGCTCCTCGTTTGTGGCCTGAAGCTCCTCGTTGGTCGTCTCCATCTCCTCGATGGTGGCCTGCAGATTCTCCTTGGTGTAACGCAGCTCCTCTTCAAGCTCGAGCAGCCGCTCGCGCGAAGCCATGTCGAAATCGATCGCGGTTTCCGAAGGCTCGGGGGCCGGCCGTCGGGCTTGCGTCTCGAAGGAGATCAGAAAAAACTCCTCGCCGGTACTTTGAATCGTGATCGGCTTAACCGACAGCCGCAGCTGCTCCTCCTCAGGCAGTGACCGCAGACTCACGCTGCCATAAACGATGGGTTGCTTTTCCTTTGCAGCCCGCTGCAGCGCCCCGGCGAGCGCCAGCTTCAAGTCGGGTTCGACCATGTCGAGCACATCCTGCGACGGCCGGCCATCGGGAATGTTGAGGTACTTGCCGGCGCCGGCAAAGGAATGCACCAGCTCGCGTCGCTCGTTAACCATCAAGCTGGGCGGCACGTAGGCGTCGAGCAGCACATCATAAGCCCGCAGCAACTGCACTTCGGGCAGCCCGCGCGTTTCGGGCGCCACGACGCCGGCCGTGGCCCGCCATCGCGCTAAGCCAGGGGAGAGCGGCAAGCGGAAATCGGCTGGCAAACGGATATCGCGGCGCTTGCGAAAGATCTTCCAATGCCGGTCGACCGCATCGAACTCGTCGGTCAGCTCGCCCGCGCTTTCACTGGGTCCCAGGAATAGAAAGCCGCCTGTCTTGAGCGCAAAATGGAACAGCGACACAGCTTTCTTCTGCGCATGAGGCTGCAGATAGATCAGCATGTTGCGACAGCAAATGAGATCGAGCTTTGTGAACGGCGCGTCTTTGATCACGTTGTGCGGCGCAAAGACGATCATCTTCCGCAGCTCCGGCATCACCTGATAACCGGATGATTGGCGTTTGAAATAGCGATTGAGCCGCGCCGCGCTCATCCCCGCTAGCGATTCCTCGTGGTATATGCCGGCGCTAGCCAATTCGAGCGACGCCTCGTGAACATCGGTCGCGAAGATCTTGGCACGCAGCGGCATGCGCCGGGCAGAAAGCGCCTCGTGAACCAAAATCGCCACGGAATACGCCTCCTCGCCCGTGGCGCAACCCGCGACCCAAATGCGCAGCTCGTCGTCCGAGTTGATTCGGCCTAGCAGCTGAGGGATCACCTCCATCTCAAGGCGCTGGAAGGCATCCTCGTCGCGGAAGAACTTCGTGACCCCAATCAAAAGGTCCTTGTACAGCGCATTGAGCTCATGCTGATCGTGGCGCAGGCGCGTGACATAATCGGCCAAGTCGGCGGAGTGATTGATCTGCAGCCGGCGCTGCACACGCCGGGCCACGGTATTCGGCTTGTAGTAGGAAAAATCAATCCCGTAGGCACTGTGCAGCGCCCGAAATATTTCGTGGACTTCGGCATGGTCGATGGCTTGGCCGTCGCAATCAGCCCCGTTGTCTGATCGGGGGCGCTGGTGGATATAGTCGAGGATCGCCGCAGCCATCTCGCGCGGCGGCAGCACAGCATCGACTACGCCGGTGTCCATGGCCGAGCGCGGCATGCCGTCGAAATTCGCGGTGGCTTCGTCCTGTACGATCACCAGGCCGCCGGCGTCGTGAATCGCCACGATGCCGCGGGATCCGTCGCTGCCGGTGCCGGAGAGAATCACCGCAATCGCGTTTCGGCCATATTCGTGAGCCAGCGAGCGCAGGAACGTGTCGATCGGCAGACTCAGGCCCTGGGCCGGGTCTTTGTCGGTAAGCAAGAGCTTCCCGTCGCTGACAATCATCTCCTTCTTCGGCGGGATCAAGTAGATCGAGTTTGGCTCGATTACCATACCGTCGGTCACTCGATGGATGGCCAGCTTGGTGTGGCGGGCCAAGAGCTCATTCATGAGGCTCTTGAAGTCGGGCGACAAGTGCTGGACCACGACGAAGGCCAAGCCCGGCCCGGCACCCGGCTGCGCTACGCCCGGAGGTTGGTCCGGCTGGCGGCTGTCCGCGGCCGGCATGTTATCGAAGAATTTTTCCAGAGCCTCCAACCCTCCGGCCGAGGCCCCCAGGGCCACCACGAACAGGTCCCGCTCCGTGCCTCCAGCCGGCGGCCCGACCTCCGTCCGGGCGTCGCTCGTCGCTGAATGTGCGTGGTTTTTTGCTGATACTGGACTCATAGGGCGCTTCAATTTGTCTTCATGCGGCTCGAAGATACCCACCATTACTTTTTACGAGAAGTGGTTCGCCAAATCCTGCGCCAAAAAGCCTGCTGTTTCAGGCCTCCGGGGCGGCACGACGAAAAGCCGCTAGCATGACGCGTGCCAGAATGGCCGCTCGTTTACGCGTGGGCGATGCAAAGCAATGAAAAAAAGGCGGGCCGGCTCGTACAGGGAGCCGACCCGCCTTGTGGGTTTCAGTTGACCAGCCTTCTTCCCCACGAGGGGAGCGAAGGGTTCTCAGTTGCTACGCGCCGGGAGCTGGCGGAACAGCGGTTTCCGGGGCTTCGGTTTCCGAGGCCGGGGCTTCGTAACCATGCTCCATGGAGCCTTCGTACGAACCGTCGACCGTCGCACCACATCCGAGACCACCGCCGTTGCTGCATCCGCATCCACCACCGTGGCCGCATCCTTGATCGCAGCCGCAGTCATTGGATGGGCAGCCGCAGTCATTGGATGGGCAGCCGACGTGCACCGGAACCTGCTTGCACACGCAGCGCGGCACGCAGCGGGTTACCGTGTAGGGCACGCGCTTCGGCACGCACTTCCAGACCTTGATGGTCTTCTGGTAGCACACGGGCTTGCGCACCGTGTAGCATACCGTCCGAGTGCGCTGCTCGGGCACCATCTTGCAGACCTTGTAGCAGCAGGTCTTCTGCTCAGGCACCATGCGGCAGACCTTGTAGCAGCAGGTGCGGGTGCGTTGCTCAGGCACCATGCGGCAGACCTTGTAGCAGCAGGTCTTCTGCTCGGGCACCATGCGGCACACTTTGTAGCATACCGTGCGGGTGCGTTGCTCGGGCACCATGCGGCAGACCTTGTAGCAGCAAGTCTTCTGC
>DATFGJ010000476.1:0-6677 GCA_035249585.1 Lacipirellulaceae bacterium | reverse complement strand
CCTGAGTAGGTCCGGTGAGCCCGAGCCCACGTAGGCAAGTCTCTCCGGGACTCGCATCGCATTGGCAAGGCCTTTGTTCGTGCGGGTGCTGCCATCCGCGTCTCGGAGAGACGCGGCCACGTGGCATTCGTTGACACGCGGGGCCACGCCGATAGGATGAACGGAATTGAAGCACCATTTAGGAGGTTCCTAGCACGCCATGCCCGAACCAATTACTCAACTTGAACACGCTCGCGCCGGCGCAATCACGGACGAAATGAAGTTTGTCGCCGAGCGCGAACACTTGGAACCGGAAACTATGCGCCGCGAAGTGGCCGCCGGACGGATGGTCATTCCGGCCAACAAAGTGCATCTGGCCGGCCGGCTGGAGCCGATGTGCATCGGCATCGCGGCGCGCTGCAAAGTGAACGCCAACATCGGCAACTCGGCCGTCACTAGCAGCCTCGAGGGCGAGCTCGACAAGCTGCACTACGCCGTGCATTTCGGCGCCGACACCGTGATGGACCTGTCGACGGGCCGCAACATCGACCGCATTCGCGAGGCGATTATCGCGGCTTCGCCCGTTCCCATCGGCACGGTGCCAATCTACCAGATGCTCGAGGAACTCGGCGGCGAGATCGAGGACATGCGACCGCAGCATTTTCTGGATATGGTCGAGCACCAGGCCAAGCAGGGTGTCGACTACATGACGGTGCACTGCGGCGTCATGCTGGAGCACCTGCACTTGACGATGAACCGCGTCACCGGCATCGTCAGCCGCGGCGGCTCGCTCATCGCCAAGTGGATGATGGCTCACCGCAAACAGAACCCGCTCTATACGTCGTTCGACGATCTCTGCGACATCATGCGGCAATATGATGTCACCTGGAGTTTAGGCGACGGCCTGCGGCCCGGCTCAATCGCCGACGCCAGCGACGCGGCCCAGTTTGCCGAGCTGGAAGTTTTGGGCGAACTCACGCGCCGCGGCCAGGAGCGCGGCACGCAGGTGATGGTCGAAGGCCCGGGACACATCCCGATGGATCAAATCCAGATGAACATCGAGAAGGAAATCGAAATCTGCAACGGTGCGCCGTTCTACGTCCTCGGCCCGCTGGTGACCGACTTCGCTCCGGGCTACGACCACATCACCAGCTGCATCGGCGCAGCCCTGGCCGGCTGGCACGGCGCGGCGATGCTCTGCTACGTCACGCCTAAGGAGCACCTCGGCCTGCCCGAGCGCGAGGATGTCAAGCAGGGCATGATTGCCTACAAGATCGCCGCGCATGCGGCCGACATCGCCCGCAAGCGGCCTGGCGCGCAGGACCGCGACGATGCCCTATCGCGTGCCCGCTTCGCTTTCGACTGGAACGAGCAGTTCCGGCTTGCGCTCGACCCCGAAACGGCCCGCGCCTACCACGACGAAACCCTGCCGCAAGACACCTTCAAGAGCGCCCACTTTTGCAGCATGTGCGGGCCAAAGTATTGTTCGATGAAGATTACCGAAGAAATCCGCGCGATGGCGGCGGAGAAGCCGCTGGAAATTCCGGAGGTGGTCTCACGATAGCCATGTATTGTCTGCTAAGATAATGCGCGTGGTAATCGTGGCACCTGGAAAGGAAATTGAAAATGGGCATGTCGGCGCTTGTTTATCGGCTTGCTGTAGTAACATTATTCGTCGTCTTCCTCGGTGGGCTGATACCGTCAAATGAAGAGGCTGCTGTCGGCTATGAAACGACAACACCGGTGGCCTTCAACGCGGCTGGTGTGCCGACAGTCGAGTTCAACCTGCCCGATATGATGTGCGAGGACGGCTGTGCTTGGACCGTGAACGACATCCTATCGAAGCAGCAGGGGGCAAAGGACGTGCGCGTCGACTTTGAGGCGAAAACGGCTACTGTCGCGATCGAAGAGGGCAAGTTCGATCAGCAGCTGGCGATCGCCGAGCTGGTCGACAAGGGCTTCGCTAATTCGACGCTCAAGAACCAGGAGCCTGAAGCTTCTGCGGAACAGCCTGCGTCCCCTTAGTGTATCGACAGCGCCCACCAGCAATGCGGCCAAGTGAATCGGCGGCCGATTACTTACCCCGCCAGCATTTCATTCTTTGGGTGATAGTAGAGCGCGATCGGCAGCATTAGCAGGGCGATGAAGATGAACATCGCACTTTGCGGCCAATCGTAGAAGCGGACCAGCCAGGCGAGTGTCGAATACAGGCCGGCCGAAATGATAATGCCTACCCAGTTGGCCTGATTCATGACGGCAATCATGCGGCCCTTGCAGTCGCTGGGCGGACGCGACTGCATGAAAACTTGCAGCGGCACGGCGAACAAGCCCGTGAACGCACCAAGCAATAGCATCAGCGGCAAGCTGCCCCAGAAGCCCAGCCACTGCGGGCTTTCACCTAGACTTGGCAACCGAATCAATTCGCCATTCACGTCCTTCAGTGCCGCGACATCGCCGCCGCCAGGCACGGCAAGCAACAAGAGGCACGCCAGCATGCCCACGCTGCCTATTCGCAAAAGCTTGAAATCCACTTGTCCGCGCGAAATCAGTCCGCCCACAACACAGCCGACGGCGATTCCCACGCCGATCGACCCGGTTAGCACGCTGGTCCAGCCATCGCCGATTTGCAATTCGATTTTGCCCAGCGCGTTCACGGCGGGCGGTACCAAGCCCGCCAGCAACCAGAAGACGCTGGAGACCGAAAGCGCGGCAAGCAGTGACCGGTCGCACCACAGCAATTGTCGCATATCGCGGGGCACCGCGAGCGCCGAAAGTTGGAATTTCAGTTTGGGATTCGCCGGCGGCAAGGGCCGCACAAAGAGCGATGTGGCCGTGCCGATCACAGCAATCACGATGCAACACGCCGAAGCCACCCACAATCGATCACGGAAGAATTCCAGCAGAACTCCGGCCACCACCGTGCCAAAAATGATCGCCAAAAACAGCGTCATTAGCATGAATCCATTGGCGCGCGGCAAATCTTGCGGTCGGAGCAGCTCTGGCAGGATCCCGTATTTCGCCGGGCCAAAGAATGCGCTTTGGGCAGCCATCAAAAACAGTACGGCATACAGCGGCCACAACATGCCGTTGGTCCCATACGCAAAAAAAGCAAGGCCGCCGAGTGCCATGACGACAATCTCGGCGACTTTGGACCAGACCACTATCTCGCGCTTTGAATAGCGATCCGACAGATAGCCAGCGTAGCCGGTAAACAGAAGAAACGGCGCAGCGAACACGAACATCGCCAGCCCCTGGCGATCCGTGGGCTCGCCAAATCCCAATGCCGCAAATGCCAGTAGCCCCCAAATCGGCACAATCCCGGTTGCGTTGCTCGAAAGCAGCATCAACACCGAATATGCCCAAAGCAGTGATAGGGCATTCTGCGCGGGGACTGCAAAGCCCAGCGTCACGATCGACAACAGCAAAACCAGCTGCTTGAACAGGTTATCATTAAACGCGCCAAGAAATTGCGTGGCCGTCATGCCCCAAAAACTGGGGTCGCGATAGAGTTCGGGAACATCTTCATGGGGGCGCGAAAGTATGCCGTCTGCCGTTGACTGCAAGACGGATGGCCCCCCCTGTCCGTTCACTTCGGACAATTGTTGGCCAGCTCGATTCGCAGAGGGCGTCGTCATGCTGGCGATTATCGCGGACGGCTGATAAAAGCCACAAGAGCAACGCGCAGCTAGCCTGGCCCGATGCTTCGCGATTTGATTTTCGCGATCACTTCCGGCAGCGGGTACTCGATGATGGGAATTCCCAAGCCGGCGACTTCTTTGAGCCGCTTCCAGCCGCGCGTGATAAGCCGCTCCCGCTCTCGGACGTACGCTGGATCGAGCTGCCGTTTGTCAAAAGGGCCGTCAACGACGACAGCCGCGAAGTCGTCCGCCACGATGTATTGCGCTAACGTTGGGTTGCAGCGGATGTGGCGCTCCGAGGTCGTGTGCAAGACTTCTGGGTCGAGCATGCCAATCACGTAGCGCAGGTACAAATCGCTATCGGAAAGTTCGGCCACGTCCTGGCCGCAAACGTCGCACAGATAACCTTCGTCGCATTTGGCCATGGCGTAGGTCAGGCTTTCCAGCCTGACGAAAACCGGCATAAGCATCGGTCGCGCTTTGTAACCTGACAAGACTCGGGCGTCAGGCTCGAAAGCCTGACCTACAGTCCCAGCACATCGTTCATGCCATAAAGCCCCGGCGGCTTGCCGACGAGCCATTCGGCCGCGAGCAGTGAACCTTGCGCGTAGCAATCGCGATTCGTGGCCGCCACGCGCAACTCGATCGTCTCGCCGAGCATGCCGAAAATGACCGTGCGCTCGCCGGGGTTGTCGCCCGCGCGGATCGCGTGATACCCGATTTCCTTTCGCGGCCTCGGTCCCGGACGGCCAGAACGACCGTGGGTGTGCTCGGTCAGCTCCATCGCGCCAGCGACGATCTGGCCGAACTTCAGCGCGGTACCGCTCGGCGCATCCTCTTTGAAGCGGTGGTGGCACTCGAGAATTTCAACGTCGACGCCCGTTGGCAAATCGCGCAGCGACTTGCCGGCGATCTCCGCCAGCTTCATGGCCACGTTGACCGCGGTGCTCATGTTCGGCGACCAGACGATAGGTATTTTCTTCGCGGCCTTTTGCAGGTACTGCTGCTGATCGCTGTCGAGACCCGTGGTGGCGACGACGACCGGCCGCGAGTATTCGACGCAATGGGCAACGACCGCCACGGCCGCGTCGGGAACCGAAAAATCGATCACCACGTCGGCGTTCGATTCGCCAACGACGCCCAGCGGAACTCCAATTTCGCCGATTCCGGCCACCATGCCCGCGTCGCGGCCAAGCAAGCGGTGATTCGCGGATTCCAGCGCCGCTACGACCTGAAACCGCGGGTCCTTCACGGCTAGCGCCATGACCCGTTGGCCCATTCGACCGGCGGCACCGTGGATGGCGAGTTTCATCAGCTATTCAGCTCAATTGCCCGGATGATTTCGTCCAAGTTATTCTCAACCTTCACCGCACGGTTGGCAAAGTCCGCCCGGCCAACGCCACGGCTGCCGAGCACGCGGTTGAACTCGGCCTGGTCGGCGGTATGGTATGCAACGGTCGCCGTGGGATCCTTGAGCTGATGTCCGGTGAGAATACACACCACGCGCTCGCCGGGCTCAATGACGCCTTCTTCGCGCAACAGTTTCGCACCCGCCACGCTTGCCGCACTGGCCGGTTCGCATCCGAGCCCATGGGCGCCAACCTGCGCCTTGGCGTTGAGCATTTGCTCGTCGGTTACGTCGCGAACGACGCCGTCACAGCAATCGAGTGCCCGCAGGCACTTCGACAGGTTCACCGGCCGGTTGATCTCGATCGCGCTGGCGATCGTTGATGCTCGCCGCCCCGCGTTGTCCAACTCGGCGTAGTAGTTGTTGATGATGCTCGCATCGGGCCGGCCGCCGTTCCAGCGCAAACCCCGCTGTTCATATAATTCGTAAAGCGTGCTTGCCCCGGCGGCATTGATCACAGCCAGCCGCGGCACGCGATCGATCAAACCCAGTTCGCGCAGCTCGTGAAACGCCTTGCCGAACGCGCTGCTGTTGCCCAAGTTGCCGCCTGGCACCACGATCCAGTCCGGCACTTCCCATCCGAGTGCCTCCAGGACGCGGAACATGATCGTTTTCTGGCCTTCCAGCCGGAACGGATTCACGCTGTTGACCAGGTAAATTCCTTGCTGCTTGCTGACCTGCTGCACGCGCAGCATGGCATCGTCAAAATCGCCGGCGATTTGGATCGTCAGCGCGCCGTAGTCGAGCGCCTGTGAGAGCTTTCCATAGGAGATTTTGCCCGAGCCGATGAAGATGATGGCTTGCATCAGCTTGCTCACGCCGCAATATAGCGCCAGAGACGCGCTCGTGTTGCCGGTGGAAGCACAGGCTGCGCGGCGGGCGCCGATCGTGTGGGCATGCGTGAACGCCGCCGTCATGCCATTGTCTTTAAAGCTGCCAGATGGGTTGAGGCCTTCGTACTGCAGCAGTAACTTTCCCGGCTGAACTCCAACATATCGACCAACGCCGTCGGACGGCTGCAACAGCGTCTGCCCTTCGCCGATCGTGACGATCTTGCTCGGGGGAGCAAAGGGCAGCAGCTCTTGGAATCGCCACACGCCGCTCAAGCACAGGGGCTCATTGCGGCGGCTCCACTTATCTTCGAACGAACGCAATGACGCCGGGATGGGCAGGCTGTCCCAGTCATAATCAATGTCCAAAAGCGCGCCGCATGCGTCACAGCTGGTGCGCACGTCGCCGACGTCATACGTCGCGGCGCAGCCGGGCATCACGCAGCGCTGAAATGCAACGTCGGTTTTGGTCTTTACCCTGGATGCCACGATTGTCGTGCCTCAGCCCACCATTGCGCGAGCGGCATCGGTATGCAAGCTCAGCCTTGCGCGAAAAGGCTCGAGCCTTGCCGCAGAGAGCGTTCTCGTCGAGTTCGATGCGCAAGCAGGATAAAGCCCTGCCGTCGAATAACTTAGAAAGTTTACTTTACTCGCTGCGCGGCGGCAACCGAACTGCGGCCGTCGCGGCCGGTCCGCCGGCCGCTGGACATGCCAAACATCTGTACGTAAAATAACGGGTCTTCGCCCTGAATGACCGAATTCGCCGGCGAAGTGACGATGAACTTTGGAGAACCACCGATGAAGAAAGCCGAAGCGCTTGCA
>DATFGJ010000475.1:0-3096 GCA_035249585.1 Lacipirellulaceae bacterium | reverse complement strand
TGTCGATCACGGTCTTCCAAGATTAACCGAACAATCCCGCCATCAGTGAGCTGTGCCAGAAAGTCGGAGGCCTGGAGCACGTTCACCGCCGAAATCGACAACTCGCCGTGCCGGCTCAGGCCGCTCGCCGCCTTCTCCAAGCGCCGCTGCACGTCCGCCAGCTCGCGCTGCACATGCTCAATGGACCGGGCAGAAAGCAGGGCCGCTCGCTCGTGCTCGACGGCGTCGCGCTGCGAGCGCAAATCACGCAGAGTGCGAGCCTCATCTCGAAGCTGATTGACCAGATCGAACCGCTCCTGTTCCAATTCCTGTCGGCGCGATTCAAGCTGCTGTGCGTCCGCCGCGCTGAATGTCGCGCTGTTGTGATCTGGGGCGACCGATGTCAGATCGGACGCTTCGCTGCTCGCACGATGGGCAACGACGCTGGGACTAGCCAACGTCGCGCGCGAAAGCGCCTCGCGGCGATCTAACAATTGCTCCAAATAGTGGCGTAGCTCGCATTGCGTACGGCCGAGATTTTCGATTTCGGCCGCAAGCTCGCCGGCACGGAGCCCCGACCGCTGGTGCGCGATGAGCGTTTCCAGCACATCGAGCTGCCGCTCGATGGTTTCTGCGATCGGGCGCAGACGCGGATGGGCGTCGCCGCACACGCAGCGCTGCGAGTCGCTCGCCCGGGCCAGGCGGGCGACTTCTCCGGACAAATCTGCGGCCAGTTGCCGAGCGATCGTGAGCCACGCCGCCTGATCGGTTAATGTAGCTGGCAGCGGCCCTTGCTCCGGCTTGATCTGCGATAACTCGCCGCGCACTGCTGCCTCACGCTGGCTCAGGTCGCCAAGCGCCTTGCGCCAATGTGCGATCTGCGCGTCCAAGTCGGCCAGTTGCGGCCCCTGATCCACCGGTGCGTCCCACTGCCGGTGCAGCTCGATGTTGAGCTCCAGCCGCCGGTAGCGAAGCCGCGCGTCGGTCTCCGCGAGGGCGGTTTCCACGGCGTGCAATCGCTGCTCGAGCGCTGCCTGCTGTTGTTGTTCGTGGCGCAAGCGCCGGTCAAGTTCGCGCCAGCTACCATCGAGTTCCGTGCTTACGCGCCGCTCGTTGGCGATGCGAGTTTCCAATTCCTGTGCCAACAGGTCCCGCCTGGCTGCCAGCTCAATTGTCCGCCGGCTGCCATGCAAACGATTCCAGCCACCAAACGATTGAGTTTCGCGGACAAACTCCGGGGTTAGCAAACGTGCTACTTGCGGCGCATCGGCGAAATTCACTGCGCAAAGCGGCGCTAGCACCGTTGGCGGCAAGCCACCGACAAGATTGCGAATCGTGCCTTCCTCGACGGATGAGCCATCGAGGCCCGCGACGGTGAGCCGTGTGCTGCCCGGGCTTTCGTGATAACGACGCAAGCGAAACAGTCCGCGGCCGCTATCGACGGTAATTTCGCCTTGCGGTGTGCCGCAGCGCACGACCGAAGCGAAACTGGTTGGCCTCTTGCCAAACAGCACGTGCCCCAGAAAATCGGCCACGCTCGTCTTGCCTGAGCCATTGGGGCCGTACAGGGCGTTCAAACCCGGCGCGATGCCATTCCATTCCAGCGCGGGCCAGGCTTCGTCCGCTTGCAGCTTGAGTCCAACGATTCGCATGGGTCCATCCTTGCATCGGGGGTTTTTGACGTTTGATTGGAAAACGTAAGGCCTGAATTGACATTAAACGGCTGATCCGGCCTCCCGTTGGTCGGCCTGCGTTATGTCGCCAATCGAAGCACAATAGATTGTCATCGGAGGCGGCAAAGATAGCGAAAACGACCCATTGCAGCAACGCCGGCCATCGGCGAAGGCTGCAATGAGGTCGGCCGCTTAGAAAGGGTCGTCAGCTGCCGGCTCTGCCGGGGGGCCGCCTGCATGCTCGCGTTCAACGCGATTGCCAAGTCTATGGCCCGCGCTGCTTCGAGGCGTACATTGCCCGATCGGCCGCCGCCAGCATCTCTTCCGGTGACTGGAACTTCGGCGAAGCCTCTGCTGTCCCAATGCTCACGGACAAACGAAAGTCGCCGACCGGCAATGCAATCGGCTCCTCAAGTGCGTCGTGAATGCGCTCGACAACGGGCTGGACGTCGCGCCGTTCGCCAATTCGCTCGATGAGCACGACAAACTCATCCCCGCCGAAACGTACCACGTAATCCTCGTCGCGCACGCATCGGCTTAACCGGCGAGCAATTTCAACTAATACTTCGTCACCCACCAAATGGCCATAGGCATCGTTGATCTGCTTGAAATTGTCGAGGTCCACAAATAATACGGCAAAATGATGATCGGCCGACCGCGCACTGTGCAACAACTCCTCTAAGTGAGCCAACAAAAACGCGCGGTCCTGCAACCCTGTCAAGGGATCGCGCCGCTCTGTTGATGGCGTGGCCAATAAGGAAACTTCACCGTCGGTCTCGCGCACTATAATTCCCAGCAATACCTCATCCGGCATTGCAACGCGAACAAATCTCAGGTCTACGGGCCTAGGGCGTTTTCGGTCCTTCATGAGTTGCCCTGAAATCGTCACTTCGCGCGAAGTGCCGTGCCAGACTGACGTAATTGCCTCTAGCAGGTGTGACGGCGGAGATGTGCTGACGATTTCGTCGAGCCCGCGCGCCTGTACGTCGCTCGCCGAGCAATTAAGCCAAGCCGACAGGACTGAATTCGCGTATATGATCCGCCATGGATTCGGTCGGGCTAACGCGATGCCCGCGAACGAATGCTCAACGAACGGCAAAAGCGGCGAGTCCAAAATGTATGAGTGATCATCCACGGCGGTGGGAGGTCAATTCTGTTTTTCGAACTGTTTCTTCCAAGCGGAAGTCGTCTGCATGCCGTAATTCGCGTCGGCGCGCACGATGAACAACGCTGCGATGCCATTTTTTTCGGCAAAGTCAAAACCGCGATCAGGTCCCATCACAAGCAAAGCCGTATCCCAGCCGTCAGCTTCCAGGCAGGTTTTGGCGGCGACCGTAACCGACGCCAATGCGTGCTTCACAGGGTGCCCCGTGCTCGGATCGATGATATGTGAATACCGCCGTCCGGCGTGCTCGAAAAACTTGCGATAGTCGCCCGCGGTCGA
>DATFGJ010000474.1:0-6196 GCA_035249585.1 Lacipirellulaceae bacterium | reverse complement strand
CATCGGGCAAGATCGGCGAGATTTCCATGGAGCGCCAGGCCGGCCAGGCGATTGTCACGATCCCTGGTCGCGATGGCGTGGTGCTGCGCGTGGGCGCAAGCTCTCTGCCCGCGCATTGACTTTCGCACAGTTACTCAAGTGCGTTCGCTCAGCGAAGGTGAGCCGGCCGCATGGACGTATCAATGCCAGGGCGCTATCGATAAATTGTAGATATCGTGGTCCTTAGCTATCTTGGATTCGATGCGAATAAGCAACATTGGGGAAAGGCCGGTGCCATGCTACGGTGTTGTTTGAGTAGCTTTGCGCTCGCGCTTGCACTATTGCAATCCGGCGCGGTGGCTCAGGAATCGGTCCGCCCGGCGCCGAGCGAATTGAGCAAAGAGTATCTTCAGCGCTGGACGCCAGGCGGCGATACGAATGCCAAGGACCTGCCTTATCCGCACGTCACGGCGCCGTACCAGAGCGAAAATGACGAAGACTGGATTGATGATCGCTGGCAGCTGACCCAGAAGGGCCCATTTCTGTCTCACTCGATTCTGCTCCCCGATCACATCGTGGGGCCCAAGCTGACATGCGTCGCGGCTGGAGCCGGCAAGTATCTGCTCTATGATTTGGCCGCGGGGTCGTTCGTCGCCGGCGTGACGAAGGGTAAGCTGCAGACCGATCCCGCACGATTTGGTTTGCTGAAACAACCGCAATTGCTTGGCGACGTGGCGTTCTTCGCGCCGGCCGACAAAGTGTGGCGGCGCGGCAAACGCGACTCGATTCTGGCGGCCGGCGAATGCGATTACCAGGGCCTCCATCTTCACGACGAGCGGGTGCTGGTCGTCAGTCGAATCGCCGGCGTCGAAGTGCTGGAGTCGCCGCTCGCCAGTGAGGACGAGCAAACGATAACGCGCGAGCTTGAAATCGCCCCGCATGACGCGCCATTGTGGCAAACGATCGCGGCTGACGTCAGCGAACTCGAAGTTGCCCACGACACTCGTTCGGCAACGTGGGTCGATCGAACTGGATCGCCTCGGCGAATTGTCCTTGATACCGCGAGTTCGGGTGTGGAACTGGATTCCGACGGCATGGCCCTGCTTCTTCGCTGGCCCGCGTCGACAGAGGCGTGTTCGGCCCGGATCTCTTACAGCACGGTGAACGACGAGTTGCCAAAGACGACCTTTGCGAGCAATCAATTGCCGGACTTGCCGCGGCTGGCGACGCTGCGCCAGGCGGGGGCACCCCGCTGGGGCAAGCCGCTCATCACAACCGGCACTCTGGCAGCGGAGGGAAGCGAGTCGCCCTACGTGGTCGACCGCATTAACCCGCCGCGCGATAACCGGTTTCATGCTTTGTTCTTTTTGGCTGGGCTGGACTTTTTCGCCAATGGCGATGCGGCCGTGTGCACAGCGCACGGCGACGTTTGGATCGTTCGCGGACTTGACGAGTCGCTCCAGAACGTCACCTGGCAGCGATTCGCGACGGGTCTTTACCAGCCGCTGGGGCTGGAGGTTGTTGACGGCCGGGTCATCGTTCTGGGGCGCGATCAACTGACGCGACTGCATGATGAGAACGACGACGGCGAGGCTGACTTCTACGAATCGTTCAATCACGATCTCATTGACAATGGCGCGCCGCATGCCTACGCGATGCGGCTGGAGCGCACGCCCGATGGCAGCTTCGTCTTCCTCAAGGCAGGCGAGGGGCCGCACGGCAGCGCGGTGCTGCGGCTCAGCCCCGACGGCGAGCGACTGGAAGTTGTGGCACGTGGCTTCCGCCATCCGTTCGGCATGGGCGCCGGCCCGCGCGGCGAAATCACCGTCGCCGACAGCGAAGGCAACTGGGTCCCATCATCAAAAATCGACTTGATTCAAGCGGGCGGCTTTTATGGATACTGCGGCGCGGCAACATCGCAGGGCGAAAATCCCGCGCCACTTCGGCCGCTCTGCTACATTCCCAAAGTTGCCGACAATTCCTGCGGCGGCCAGTTCTGGCATACGAGCAAACGATGGGGGCAGTATCACCGCGGCGGCATGTTCCATTTCTCCTGGGGCCGCTGCACGCTGCACGCCGTCCTGACACAAGAGGTCGCCAGTCAATGGCAAGGCGCCACCGTGGAAATACCAGACGTCCTGTTGCAATCTGGGCCGGCAGAGGCCGAATTTCATCCACGTGATGGGCAGCTTTACGTCGTTGGACTCGACGGATGGCAAACCGGCGCTCAGGCCGACGGATCCTTTGAACGGATTCGCTACACCGGCAAACCAGTGCGGTTGCCGAGCCAGTTTGCCGCTCACGCCGATGGCCTTGTCATCGAATTTGATGAACCAATTGAGCCAGGCAGCCTGCGCGCCGAAGATGCCATTCGCGTCGAACAATGGAACTATCGCTGGAGCTCGACCTACGGTTCGTACCACTACTCGCTGAATGATCCGGACCAAGTTGGACATGATGCGCTCGTCGTCCAAAACGCTACGCTGACGGAAGACGGCAAAAGACTCTTCTCGCGAATTGACGGGTTGCGACCCGTGGACCAGATTCAAGTCGGGCTCAACCTGCGAACGATTGCCGGCGCGGTCGTGAAGTGCAATTTGTACGGCACAATCAATGCCCTGGCGCCGCCGATGGAGGCGACCGCGAATGCACGGCTCCAACAATTGCTGGCCGCAGATAATCTGGTGGCGTGGTGCATCGTTCCCTTCGACGCCGCGAGGCGTGGCCCGGAGGAACGGGCCGCAATGCTGAAACGCCTAGGTCTCAGACGCATCGCCTATGATTGGCGTGCTGAGCACATTCCCACGTTTGATGCCGAATTGGAAGCCTACGCACGCTACGGAATTTCGCTGCACGCGTTTTGGATGCCGGTGGAGACCGATACGCCCTTGCAGGAAAAGCATTGGCCGATAGTGCTCGACCTTCTAAAGCGCCACAACGTCACGACCGAGCTTTGGGTCATGCTCAGCAATGCTTTGCTCGAGGGCCTGCCCGAGGACCAGCGAGCCCAACGAGCCGCAGAAATATTGGCGCCTGTGGCTCGCGCTGCCGCCCAGCAGCATTGCCGCATCGGTTTCTATAACCACGGAGGGTGGTGGGGCGAGCCCGACAATCAAATTCGAGTTCTCAAGATTCTGCAGGCGCAAGATCTGGAAAATGTGGGTTTGGTTTATAACTTCCACCACGGGCATTCGCATGTCGCCGACTTCGCACAGCTCGCACGCCGGATGCAGCCGCACCTACTGACCGTCAACATCAACGGTATGCGCGATGGCGGACCTCAAATCCTGCAAGTCGGCGGAGGCGAGCATGAGGCATCGATGTTGCACGAACTCGTGGCCGCCGGCTACCACAGGCCGATCGGCATTTTGCATCATCGCGATGAAATCGACGCCGAGAAAGGCCTCAGCGAAAACTTGCTGGGCATCAAGACATTGCTTGAGAATCGGTGACGTAAAGAACTTAGAGCACCTAACAAAATGAAACCGCCAAGAACGCCAAGGACAGAGTGACGTCAACACAATTCATGGTCTTCCTTGGCGTACTTGGCGGTTCAATTCATTCTGTTCGAAGCTCTTAGCGAATTTTGTGTGCTGGAGTTCCTGCGATGCCTGTACGCACTAAGAACCGGTTTTACCTTGGTTGTCTTGCTTGGGCATTTGGCGCATGTTATCCACTGCTGCTAGCGCTCGCCGACAATGCCAACACGCTGCCGGGCACAAAGCCGCTGTTGATGGACGGTGACATCGCGTCGCAATTGGTCGATGGAGTCGACAGATTTCTCTTGCGGCAAATCGAAGCTTCCGTGGACGCTCGCGAGCGGTATTGGAAGCGCGACTTTTCCTCGGCCGAGGCGTACAACAAATCGATTGAGCCGAACCGGCACCGGTTGGCACATATTCTAGGTGTGCGCGATGCCCGCATCGCGTTTGATGGGCCGGAACTCGTGAGCACGACCGCGCGGCCAGCCCTTGTGGCCAAAGGCGCCGGGTTCGAAGTGTTCGCTGTCCGCTGGCCCGCATTCGGCGACGTGTCGGGCGAAGGGCTGCTGCTGGTGCCGACAAGTGGCAAGCCGGTCGCTGATGTCGTTGCCATTCCCGATTGCAACCAAACGCCGGAGCAATTGGTGGGGCTCGAGGCCGGCGTGCCGAGCGAATCGCAATTCGCGCGCCGGTTGGCCGAGAGCGGTTGCCGTGTCATTGTGCCAGTGCTCATCAATCGCCAAAACCGTATGGAGAATCTCACCAACCGCGAATGGTTGTACCGTTCCGCGTTCGAGCTTGGTCGCGGCCTGGTTGGATATGAAGTGCAAAAAGTCCTAGCGTGCGTCGACTGGTTCAGCAAGGGATCTGGCGACGCCGCCAAGGTCGGGGTGGTCGGCTGGGGTGAAGGCGGGCTCGTCGCCCTGTACGCGGGCGCGCTCGACAACCGCATCGACGCTGTCGCGGTGAGCGGTTACTTCGACAATCGCAACAACATCTGGCAGGAGCCGATCGACCGCAACGTGTTTGGACTACTGGAGCAATTCGGCGATGCGGAGCTGGCCAACATGATTGCTCCGCGGGCGCTCGTTGTGGAAGCCGCTCGCGGTCCTGAAGCGACAATCCCGGGCGGCCGCGGAGCGCCGGCGCGCGTCGTGACACCCGAAATCGCTTCAGTCCGCGCGGAATTCGAGCGCGCACAAAAGCTGCTGGATCGTCTGCAACCGCCGCAATCGCTTGAGCTTGTTGTAAGTGGCGACGATGGTCGTGGCCCCTACGGTACGAAGCAAGCGTTGACGGCGTTCCTGACGGGGCTTGAATCGAATGCAAAACTCGCGTCTTCGGATGGCACGGTCGAAGTCGTCAGCGATCTTCCAGACTCAGCCGCCCGCAATGCCCGGCAACGGCACGAGCTCGATCGGCACAGCAAGTGGCTTCTCGGCGAAAGCCAGTATGTTCGCAAGGACAACTTCTGGAACAAGCTCAATTACGAGTCGCTCGAGAAATATACTGACTCAATTAAGCCATTTCGAAAACTCTTTGCGCAGGAGGTAATTGGCCGATTTGATACGCAGCTGTTGCCGCCCAACGTTTGCACGCGGAGGATCGAGGAGAACGAAAAATGGACGCGCTATGAAGTGGTGATGGACGTCTTCCCTGACGTTATCGCCTACGGGCTCCTGACGCTGCCAAAAGGAATTCAAAATGGCGAGAGGCGTCCCGTGGTTGTCTGCCAACACGGGCTCGAAGGGCGGCCGCAAGACACGATCGGCAAGCAGGGAAACAGCTCTTACAAAGCGTTCAATACAGAGCTGGCTGAGCGCGGCTTTATCACGTTCTCGCCGCAGAACCTGTACATTTTCGGCGACCGGTTCCGCACGCTGCAGCGGAAGGCCAATCCAATCAAGAAGACATTGTTTTCGATCATCGTTCCACAGCACCAGCAAATCGTTGACTGGCTGCAATCGCTGCCGCAGGTCGACCCGGATCGCGTTGCATTTTACGGGCTGAGCTACGGCGGAAAGACGGCGATGCGGGTGCCGCCGCTGGTGACCGATTATTGCTTGTCGATTTGTTCCGCCGACTTCAATGAGTGGGTCGATAAGAATGCCTCGACGCGCAATCCGCATTCGTATGCGAGTTTTGGCGAATATGAAATCTTTGAGTTCGATTTAGGCAGCACGTTCAACTATGCGGAGATGGCGGCGCTGGTGGCACCGCGGCCGTTCATGGTGGAGCGCGGACATTACGACGGCGTGGCATCCGATGAGACGGTCGCGTGGGAATACGCCAAAGTCCGCTTTCTGTACGCAGCAAAGCTCAAGATTCCCGACCGCACCGAGATCGAATGGTTTGACGGACCGCATACGATCAACGGCGTCGGAACGTATGCGTTTTTGCATCGGCATCTGAACTGGCCGGAGCCTGAAACCAAAAGGGCCGGCGCTGCGACTCGCTTAGAATCCGCGGGCGCACCACGATAGGTACAAGCGGTTTCAAAACCCTCTCCCTTTGGGAGAGGGTAGGGTGAGGGTGCCTCGGTTGCCGCCAATTCACCCTCGCCCCGGCCCTCTCCCGGAGGGAGAAGGAGGGTTTTGAGTCTGGTTTCAGCTTGCTTCCGGCGTTCATCTGGCCTTCCACGCCGACCGGAGCTCATGCACTTCCAGCGAATTGACCTTTACGGAACCACCGCGCGTTTCGAAGAAAATCCTGCGGTTCTCCGGGTTCATGTTGAA
>DATFGJ010000473.1:0-4408 GCA_035249585.1 Lacipirellulaceae bacterium | reverse complement strand
AGGTCGATGAACGGCTGAAATGGCAGTGCCGCGTAGCCGACGACGGAGGCGTTAGAATTTAGAAGGAGGTCCAGGAGACGTTGGAGTAGTCCCTCGCCGACGTTGACCTGACCACCGGGCGCAGCTTCGCGTAAAATTATGCCGCCGACTGCGAATCCTGCTGCCACCAGTCCAGCGACGACCACCGCGCGATAGGCGATAAACGCTGTGCGACTCATACCCCAGGTGGCGATCTCCACTGCCATCCGGAGCATTTCCAGCATCATCATCGCCAGCAAGAATCCGACCAGCGCCAGCGGCACACAGCGTAAATCGGGCAGTAAAAGGATCGCAAACAGTCCCGTCTTGATCGAGGTTGTGGCCGTGACCGACCCGAGTTGATACGCCACCAAATCGCGCGACTCGAGCGGCAACATCGCGAGTACATCCCGCTCGGAGGGCGCCCAGTCAAATGGGCTTTCGGGGCGAAAGAAGGCCGCTTTCGCCAGATGCCACGCTGCGTACAGCACCAGTCCCAACGACAATAGCCCGCTCAGAGTTTCAGCGGACGCCGCTTCGCGGAGCCAGACCGTCAGCGCCGCGTTGCCTAGCCATACGACAGCCAATACACAGGCAACGGCAGACAATGCCAGTCGCCGCGGCTGGCACATCCTTTGCCACATGCGACGACGACGGCCGCGACATTGGAGCCGCAATAGCTGGACGATTGCAGGATGGAAGCCGATCGTTGTCATGGTGATGTGGCCGCGAAATACATATCCTCCAGCCTCGCGGCTGCGTTTACGTGATCGAAGCTCGTGCGCAGCGCGTCGATCGGGCCGAAGAATCGCTGCACGCCGCCCGCAAGGATCAAGACGTGGGTGCACAAGTCCTCAACCATCGCCAACAAGTGGGAGCTGACCATCACGGCGGCACCTTGTTCCGCGCGCTCGGTCAGCGACCGTTTGAGTACGCGGATCCCTTGCGGGTCGAGACCTGTGAGCGGCTCGTCGAAGAGAACCGCCTGGGGATCGTGCAAGTAGGCGCAGCAGATCGCAAGCTTTTGTCGCATGCCGCGCGAAAGATTGCTGGCCGGCGTGCGGAGTTTCGATGTCAACTCAAATTCGTTAAGTAATCCGGCGGCCTTCCTATGTGCATCGCTCACGCGGTAGACGCTCGCGTAGAAGCTCAAGTGCTCCTCGACGGTCAGGTCCTGAAACAAGGGGGGCTCGTCGGGCACGAATGCGAGTCGCGACTTGGCGGCAATTGGCTCTGCGGCAATTTCAAAGCCAGCAATCGACAAACGACCTCGGCTGGCCGGTATGATGCCGGAGATCGCCCGCATCGTGGTTGTCTTTCCGGCCCCGTTGGGCCCGATAATGCCCAGTATCTCGCCTGGCGCTACGCGAAACGAAATTCCTCGGATGGCAACGTGGTCGGCGAATGCCTTATGAAAATCATCGACTTCGATCACGCGCGGGCTCCTCGTTGGAACGGATGGTGGTGGCAATCTTCGGACCGCGAAAAGCGGCCGTGATTGTCGCCCTCTAACTCTACGCCGCCTTGGGAGCCGATAGATTTCAGTCCATAGCGTTTTGCAGGTCGGACGGGACGCGAATGTATCGAAGGGAAGGATTGAGTGGATTGGCGTTGGGCCAAATCCCATGGAGCACGGTTCGTTTTCAATACCCGCTGGCTTAAAAACGAATGCCGCGAAGCTTCGCGATGACGAGAGTCGTAGGGTCTTTGATTACAGAGCGCCGCGTTAATCCGTCTTTTGAAAGGTGTGATCGTGAACGATCAGCCAGCGGCCATCGAACTTGCGCACGACAAGTGAAAAGTTGCCGGACACAGGTGTGCTTTCGCGCTCGACGTTCCATTGTCCCAGCACGAGCGCCGCGGAATCGCCTAATGGCGTGATTTCGAGTCCACTCAATGTAAGTCGGCCCATTTGTTCCCGAGTAGGATAGCGCTCACGGTATCGATTCAATGTGGCTTCCCATCCGCGGGTTGTTGCGCCGCCAGAGCTGAACGTGAGATTGTCCGACTTCCAATAGTGCTCCATGAATTCGTCAACGTCGCCCCGATTCCAGGCTTCTTCCTGAGCGCGGAGTATTGTTTCGACGGCGGCGCCAATCGACTCGCCTTCTGCAGTTAGCGTTGGTTTATCATCCGAAGCGATGCGCCGGGCGATCGCGATTTCTGCTTGTGCACGAGCGTTTTCCGCCATCATGTTGGCTTCGACTTCAGACGCGCGGGCCCGCTCGGCTTGCATCGCCAGCGCCGCTTGCTGGCGACTGACTACGAAATAAGCTCCGGCGCCCAGAATCCCCAACAACAGCAGGAGTAGCAGCCCGACAGCGACGGCGATCCCACCCTTGTCTGACGCGTCGTTCATGTTTCTCTCCTTGCGGCAACGAAAGTAGCCGGGCACCCGCCGAAGGGGATCCGCACTCGGTATACTGTAGCAACTCGCGCGGTAGAAGACGACAAATTCCCCAAATCGTGTCTGATAGTTGCCAGGGAGCTCAACATGGCAAAAACCGACAGGACAATTAGCGATGCCGTGCGTGACATCATGGCCAGTTTTCCTGAGTCCGAGGAATTTGCCTCGCACGGATCTCCGACGTTTCGTGTTCGCGGTAAGATCTTTGCCAGCTACAGCATCAACCATCACGGCGACGGGCGAGTCGCTTTGAATCTGATCGCGCCGCGAGGCGCACAGGCTGCATTCACCAAGATGCGACCGGACGCCTACTTTGTCCCGCCCTATTGCGGCCCCAAGGGTTGGCTGGGCGTCGAACTCGATAAAGGGCTCGCCTGGGAGACGATTCGCGAGCATGTGAGCGACGCGTATGAAATCGTGGCGCCCTCTGAACTCGTGAATTCCATCGACAAGAACTTCCGCGTCAAGCCTCCGACGCGTAAATTTCGTCCCGAGGAAATTGATCCGTTCAAGAGCAAGCGCGCTACGATGATCTTGAAGAAACTTGATGCCATTTGCTCGGCACTGCCGGAAACGGAGCCGGGCACGCAGTTCGGCGCGCCGGTCTGGCGGGCTGGAAAGAAGACGTTCGTCAGCACGCACTATTACACCGGACGGATGAACCTGTCGTTCTGGGTTGGAGCCAAGCGCCAGGCAGCGCTCATCAATGACGCCCGGTACCGCGTTTCGCCTTACACAGGGCACAACGGCTGGATCGACCTCGACGTCGAAGAGCATCAGGATTGGGAAGAAATCGAAGAACTCGCGCTCGAAAGCTACCGCAAATTTGCCCTTAAGCGGATGCTGAAGCTGTTCGATGCCCGTTGACTGTGGCCAAGTGTATCTTGCTGCCGGGAACTGCATGGATCGCATTGACCGTTTCCACATATGGCCTGACGATCGGACTCTAGCCATGAAACTCGCGTTTTGGATCTGCACAATCGTCGCGCTCACCTTTTCGGCAGCTGCTGCCGAGAAATTCGTCGTTGATTCGGTCGCCGGAACCGAGGCGCCTGAAAACAACGGAGACCGCGGCCCCGCGCGACTCATCAACATTGGGGACCCGTTTGGAGTCGAGATAGGTCCGGACAGCGCCTTGTACATTACCGAGGTGCGGCACCATCGCGTTCGCCGGCTTGATCTTGCAACTGGAGATTTGTCAACAGTCGCAGGCTGCGGGCGAAAAGGCTATTCCGGCGACGGTGGGCGGGCCATCGATGCAGAGCTGAACGAGCCCTACGAAGTCCGCTTCGACCCGGATGGAAACATGTACGTCGTCGAAATGCAAAATCACATAATCCGGCGCATCGATCGCAAAACGAACACTATCACAACGGTCACTGGAAACGGGCGTCGAGGCTTTTCAGGCGACGGAGGACGGGCCACCGAGGCCATGTTGAACCAGCCACACAGTATTGCGCTCGACGAAAACGGCGGCATCTATGTGGCCGACATCGGCAATCATCGCATACGACGAATCGATGTGAGAACTGGAGTCATCGAGTCGATCGCCGGAAGTGCTGAGCGAAAGCTTCCACGGGATGGACAGGCCGCACGGGGCAATCCGATCCTGGGCCCGCGGGCACTATGCGTCGACGGAAATAATCTGTGGATCGCCCTGCGCGAAGGACACAGCATATGGCGAATGGATTTGCGTGCCGGCATTCTGCATCACGTCGCGGGGACCGGAGAGGCCGGGTTCGCCGGCGACGGCGGCCCGGCGCGAACCGCCAAGTTCAATGGACCGAAAGGAATTGCACTGGGACCGGGTGAAAGCCTGTTTGTCGCCGACACCGAGAATCATGTCATTCGGCGGATTGACATCCGATCTGGAATAGTCTCAACGATCGCGGGCACACGTCCCGACGGGGCCGACGAGGGTGAACGCGGCGACGAAGTCCGTCTGAATCGGCCGCATGGTGTATGCGTCGGACCCGACGGAAC
>DATFGJ010000472.1:0-6996 GCA_035249585.1 Lacipirellulaceae bacterium | reverse complement strand
ATTCGTGAGAGTAATTGCCGCGCCGCCCGGCACGAAGCATGTTGCCGGTACGAATTTTTGCGACGTCACGGTGCGCCGCGTGCGCGGACACGTTGTGATCATCAGTGCGATCGATAACCTCGTGAAGGGCGCCTCGGGCGCAGCCGTGCAAAACTTCAACTTGATGCATGGCTTCGAGGAAACCATGGCATTATTGTGATATTCGAACACTCCGCTCGCAGTCGCTCCCGGTTCGTCACCCCGCATCCCGCATCCGGCATCCTTCGTTCATGTCCATCCGCCTTCCACTTGGTTACCGAGCCGCTGGCGTGTATTGCGGCATCAAGCGCAGCGCCAACAAGCTCGACCTGTCGCTCTTGGTTTCCGAACGGCCGGCAGTCGGCGTGGGGGTCTACACCAAGAATCTGGTGTGCGCATCACCAGTGAAAATCGACCGCGAGCGCACGCCCAGTGAAACGGTCCGCGTCGTAGCGATTAACTCAGGCGTGGCCAACGCTTGCACGGGCGACCAGGGGGACGCGGACGCACGCCAGATGGCCGCTTGGGCGGCTGAGGCCGTCGGCGCCTCGCCGGAGCAAGCGCTCGTGATGTCCACCGGCGTGATCGGCACGATGTTGCCGATGGAGAAAATCCGGGCCGGCATCGATGCGGCCGCCGCGCAGCTCGGCGACGACCCACAGTCCCTGGAAAACGCCGCCCGCGGAATCATGACGACCGACACAGTGCCCAAGCTGCGCGGCCGCGAAGTCGTACTCGGCGGAATTGAGACGCGCGTCACCGGTATTGCCAAGGGCGCCGCGATGATAGGCCCCAATATGAGCACGATGCTCGCCGTGATCATGACCGATGCCGCGCTGCAGGCGGCCGACGCCCAGGCTGCCCTCATGGATGCCGTCGACGAATCGTTCCATTGCATCAGCGTCGACGGCCATATGAGCACCAATGACACAGTGATCCTATTGGCGAATGGTGCGGCAGGAACCTCCTCTCCTAACCCCTCTCCCCAAGGGGGAGGGGAAGCTCGAAGACCTCTCTCGGGCAAATCCCTCGCCGACTTCCGCGCCACTCTGCTCGAAGTCTGCGAAGACTTGGCCCAAGCGATTCCGGCCGACGGCGAAGGCGCGACCCACCTGGTGACCGTCGAGGTGCACGGCTGCCGCACGCGGCAGGATGCGCTGCGAATCGGCAAGACGATCGCCGACAGCCCGCTCGTGAAAACGGCCATCGCGGGGGCCGACCCAAACTGGGGCCGAATCGTGTCGGCCGCCGGTTATGCGGGCGTGCCATTCGATCCCAGCAAAGTGACGCTTCATCTCAACGGCCTGCTCCTGTACGAGCGCGGTGCCCCGGTCGATTTCGACGCGGCTGCTGCGGCCAAATCGATCGCCGCCGCCCGTGACACCAGCATCGTGCTGCTGCTGGAAGAGGGAACGGCCGCCGCCCGGTTCTGGACGACCGATCTCACCGCCGAGTACGTCCGGCTCAACGCGGATTACCATACTTAGAGCACCTGACAACTTGAAACCGCCAAGAACGCCAAGGACGCAAAGTGCAGCCAAGAAACGCAAAAAAGCGATCGCCTTGCTTGGCTATCTTGGCGTACTTGGCGGTTCAATTCATTCTGTTAGATTCTCTTAGACTTACATAACAGAGCTCGTGCCCGCTTCACTTACCACCACCTGCACTGAATTTTCACGAATTCAGCTACGTTTCTAATTCGCATCACCGCGTGGAATTCGAAGTTGTCATTCGGCAACGCGCGGGTCTGCGTTTTTCGGCGGTGAATGCTGGACCTCATACCTGGCATCGCCATAAGCTATCTTTTCAATTGGGATCGTACATCCACATCATTGCGCCTGGGCGAATTCCATGTCGCTTGGATCGGTGCTTCAAACGGCTGTCTCCGGCATGCTGGCCGCGACCACTTCGGTGCGCGTGGCGAGCAACAATGTGGCGAATGCGCGCACGGCCGGTTTCAAAGCCAGCCGTCCCGTGTTCACGACGCAGCCCTCCAGCACAATCCGCGCAGGCAGCGCTCCGAGCCCGCGCAGCGGCGGCACTAATCCGGTGCAGGTCGGGCTTGGCGTGAAGGTCGCTGGCATCGCTACGGATTTTTCGCAGGGGTCGATTGTCGCTTCGTCGAATCCACTCGATGTGGCTCTCGAAGGGGAAGGCTTCTTAATTGTCGAAGGTCCAACCGGTGCGTCAGCATACACGCCCGCCGGGAGTCTTCACTTGAATGCTCACGGTGAAATCGTCACGGCGGCCGGCGATCGGCTTTTGGGTTTTGGAGTCAATGAACAATTTCAGGTCCAAGGGGGTCAGCTCCAGCCGCTCTCCGTGCCCTTCGGTTCGAGCGTTGAGAATGCCGACGGAAGCGCGGCGACTCTTGTTAGCGTTTCGATCACGGATAGCGGCCGCATTCGCGGCGAATACTCCGATGGCGCCGACCGCGACTTGGGCCAAATCCGCATCGCACAGTTCACCAATCCTTCGGGCCTGGAAGCCGACGCCGACAGCCGGTATCAAATGGGCGCAAATTCTGGACTGTCGATTGAATCGAACCCCGGCGAGGACGGCGGTGCATCGCTCGTCGCCGGCGCCACGGAGCTATCCAACGCCGACATCGGACAAAACCTCATCGATTTGTTCATAGCGTCGGATTATTTCCGCGCCAACGCGGCCGTGTTCAGAACCGCGGATAGCCTGCTGGATGAGCTGACCGGACTGTCGCGAGCCCGTTAAAGTTGCGCACGGTTTCATGGAAGTACCCCTGGCAGATTGGTGCCTGGCCTGGGCTGCATTCGATTTGACTAACGCGTCCTATGGCCTAGATTTGCGTTGGGACTGTGCGCGGCAGTTGTCACTCGGGACAAAGATGCCGCCCCAGCTTTTCAAGAAACTTTTCCTTCGCCATTCCTAGTCGGCATTGTGCTTCGCGGCCTGATGAGCGGCCGTCCGCACTCGCCCGATCATGAAATTAAGTTAAACGAGGTGGCTCATGTTCTGCTCGAATTGCCGTCGGCCGATTCATTACAAGAACCTCGAAAACGAAGGCTGGTGCGAGCATTGTCATCGCGTCATCGAGGTATCATCATCCAGTATCTCGTACTGGTGCATCGCCGCGGTCATGATGATCCCCTGGCTGGTGTAGCTGCTGCCTGGCAATTGATTCAGTTTCAAACGAAACAAAACAACGGCGGGCCAGATATCCCCAAGGGCTACCTGACCCGCCGCGCTGAATCAAGAACCTGAACTCACTTCGCAACATCGCCTTAAGCGATCTCGCGAACTCAGCGTCGGTCACGGCTAACGGAGCAGCTTGTCCACCTCCTTCTCAATCTTGTTCAGCTCCCGGTTGGATAGCTCACCGTCGCGCAGGGTTTTGCCCACCACGCGGACCAACCTATTGGTCTGCCGGTCGGTCAGTTCCGCGTCCGCGAGATCTTCGAGCACGTCGACCAGGTCTTCGATCGCGCCCAGGTCGGGCAGGATCCCGTCGCCGGTCAGACCGCAGAGCAGGTCGCCCAAAAGGCCCTGACCCTCGCTGGCGCTGAGGCACACCTGGACCGGCCCGTTGTCGCAGTCGTCGAGATGAACGTTCAGACCCAGGAGCGTGAGGTCCACCGGGCCGACGGCCAGGTCCAGCACCTCGCATTCACCATCACAGATGTCTTCCGCACCACTCGGCGGGTCCCCTGCCTCATGGAGCGCCTCAGTCAGGACCTCAGAGAGGATGTCCTCCAAGAGATCGGTCAAGTCGTCGAGGTCGAGCAGATCGCCGAGGAGATCGTCGAGGAGACCTGAAAGGCCGCACAGCAGATCTCCCAGTAGGCCCTCGCCCTCAAAACCGGTGATGTTCAGGCAGATGGGGCTGGTGTCCACGTGCAGTCCCAGCAGATCCAGGTCAATGGGGCCCAGCTCAAGATCCAGGATCGAGCATCCCTCCATTCCGTCGGGCTCGAACTCCAGCCGGAAGTTTTCAATATCCGTGGTGAAGGGCAGCCCACTGATCGTACCGGAGACGGTGCCACCGGTGGCGGTCAACACGCCCTCTACGATGTTCACGCCCTCGAGATCGACATCATCGATGATGATGCCGGACCCGATGTTCTGCGCCTGTGCAGGCGCGCTCGTTACGCCAGCGGCAAGCAAGCCGGCGCATACTGCAATCGCGGTTTTGCGTATTGCTAGACGGTGAGTCATTTCAATTTCTCCTCCCAGTCAGATTAGTCGTGGTTCACTCGTACTTTCGGAACCGATCGGTTGGCCGGTTGGAAAAGGCAAATACTATACCGCGTGGGAATCGTGCAGCGCGTCGCAAGTCATGTTGCTTACACGACAATATTGACGCGCCAGACAATTATTCGGGCCGCGGGCCCCCAATCGGTGCAGATGCAGCGTAGCTAAGGTTGGTGTGACACATGCAGCTGCAAAAACTCCGGAGTTTGAGTTCCAGCGTGTTTCCGGTTAGTCGAAATTATCATGACGTTTAGTTTGATTCAACAAGATCGTACGTTTTGGCGTGGCGCGCTCGCACGCTCTTGAAGGCCATGAGTTTGGCCAATGCACCAACACTTGACGAACCAGATTGCTAGCGCGGATTTGCCGGCCAAACATGAATCAAAAATCGCAAAAAGCATTTCCATGTACAAATAGTCGGTGCAGCAGTTTTGCGCGTGAGCGTGTTTGAGGAGATTTGTGATAACCTTTCGTGGAGCCAAGGCGACCAAACGGGAAGATAGCAGCGCGCCTTTGTCGACAATGAATTAAACGCGGTGCGACAACGGAGTCCGACACAATGATGCATGGCTCCCTTTCGATCGGATTAATTCGTCAAACTTGTCAGACCTCATCATGCAGTTGCAACGCGAGAAGCAAATCTTTAGTGCCACGCGCTCGTTCTCTTTGATAAAGTGACAGCGGCGTTATTCTAGATCCTACGCGTCGTTGCATTGAACGAATGTATAGTAAACAGGCCGATGAGCTGCATGGCCGGACGAGTGCGACGAAGCCAGTCCAGGCTGGCGACCTCTTACCGGGCGAGGTCATGCGGCGATATAGTTCGTCGACTTTACTTTCGCGGCGGACGGCGACGGCGCTCGAACGGTTCGCTGTCGGAGTAGAGTTGTCCGAGTACGAGATCGACGGTCGAGCGAACGCCGCTTCGATTCAGGCAGGCGATCGGTCTTCTCGGCTGACAATGTGTCGGACTGAAACTGAAGCACTAGTCTTTGCGTGCCACTGCGCGCTTGTTTTGCGGCCCTTTGCTGCAATAGTAGTTGGTATAGCCGGCGAAGAATGGAACAGGCTATTTCGATGAATTGGATTCAAGCGAGTGGAGCGTCGTCTAATGATGGTTGCCGATAACCTGGCCCGCTGCGCGGGTACAAAACGCTTGACGCTGTTAATCCTGATTAATTTGGTCATGCCGTTGTCATCGGAGGCTGCGGTAACACTGTATTCTCAAGACTTTGAAGCCGCGCCCGTGGGGCAAGTTGCAAACCCCACAATGGTTGGCTTATTCCCTGCAACAATAAACATGGGTGGTTCGGCACTCCAGTGGGAATTCACGGCCGACGGAGGCGCCGCAGGGACGAAGGGAATGGATGTAAAGTTCGATGGCACCGGCCGGCCAAATTATTTCATCAATTTTGCGATTCTCGAACCGAGGTCGAGCGACGAGAACCTGCCAACTTCGGATCCCTCCAAAATTCGCTTTTCATTGGATGCAAAAACGGTTGGAGCGATTAGTCCAACTCCGTTACGACTTCGCATCTTTCAAGACGATCCAAATTACGAAGCGGATCGCGGTATTGATGCCAACATGGATGGCGATATGACAGATCGCGCCATAACGTTTGAGTCGGTTCTCTCGCCGGAATTAATACAGGACGGCAGTTATCACCGGCTTAGTTTTACAGCGGACCAAGGCGCGCAGGATGCAACGATAAGCCGCGTTCCGCCACCGCCAGGTATGCCTGCTTTAATACACCTGACGCCTGAGTTCGATCCAACGGTTACAGTCCACTTTTCGGTTCTTTTCGGATACGAGCAGTTTGGTTTTGATGCAGGCAATGTGGTCAGCGTCGACAACATCCGCATCGAGGTGATTCCCGAGCCGAGTAGCATCGCGTTGGCGATGGCGCTCCTCTTGCCGCTTACTGTGCGCAGGAGTCGAAAGCGTTTCTAACCTTTCGTAACGGCCAGCAGGAAGCTTGGCTTCACGGCCTCGAATGATAGGCGGTCGAGTTGGTCGGTGCCGCGGGCCAGGTTGATCATCCAGACGTGGATGTCGGTGGCGGAAGAGGGAGCTGGAGACCGGGGGCTGGGAACTGGGGGCTTCATAGACTCGCGCTGCGAGGTCATTGTCTGGCGCAGTTCCACGAGCTGGTCGATACTCACCACATTAACCACCAGCCGCCCGCCGGGGCGTAGGCGCTGGTAGGCGACCTCGGTGATGCGCGTTACTTCGCGCCCGCCGCCGGCGATGAAAACTGCGTCGGGGTCGGGCAGCTCGGCCAACGCTTCGGGCGCGCGGCCCAGAACCGCATTTACGTTGGCTACGCCGAAGCGTTCTGCGTTCTGGCGGATGAGGCCGTGGTCCTCGGCGTCCATTTCGATGGCGCAGACGGCGCCGTCCGATGCCATTTGGGCCGCCTCGATGCTCACCGAGCCGCTGCCGGCGCCTATGTCCCACACAATGCTCGATGGGGCGATGTCCATCTGCGCGAGCGCAATCGAGCGCACCTCGGCGGGCGTCAGCAAACCTTGCTTGGGCTTCGATTGCAGGAACGCTTCGTCGGGGTTGCCGAACAGCCGGCGGCCGACCGCCTCGCGCGGTCGGTCGGGCGCGTTCGGGTCGCGAATCAGGATCAGCACGTTGAGCGGGTCGAACTTTTGGGCGGCAATTTCCTTTAGGGTTCCGCGCGTCACGCGCTCATCGCGGGCGCCCAGATTTTCACAAACGTAGGCTGTGAAATAATCGATATGCCG
>DATFGJ010000471.1:0-2397 GCA_035249585.1 Lacipirellulaceae bacterium | reverse complement strand
TCGCTGGGCCGGCCCGTGTTGACCGGGTCCGTGAAGTAATGCGCGAACTCGATCAGCTCACAACCATTTTGCCCGACGGCGAGATACTTCGTCCGAAACAGCATCGCGGCGCGGCCGGCCGCGTCGTAATCAAATTCGTTCACCAAGAGGATGTCCGGTCGCACGCGCTGGATCACTTCGGCAATTCGGCGCGCTTGGTCGTTGTCGCCTCTCTCAAGGTCGCGCACGAGTTGCCCGGCTTCGTCGCGAAAAAGGGAAACGTTATAGGTGGCGACTCGAAGCGGCCGTTCATCTGCCGCGAGCGGCGTGGATGCGATTGCGATCAGAAGAACGAGCGACGCACGTTGTAGAACTCGATGCGGCATCGTCGGCCGATACTATGTTTGAGGTTGCAAGGCACCTTGCAGAGCATTCTGCATGCGCAAGGCGGGCTGAATGGGTCTATTGTAGCGTGTGGAAAGTAGATGGGGCCGATTAACTCGACTTCGAAAAGCCGCGTCGAACCGGTTTCCGATTCTTCTCACGTGGCCGAACGGCAGTTAGAATGAACGGCGCCGTTGTCGGGTGCAAGAGGTCGCCGCGCGATTGGGGGAGCTTCGGTATGGCGGCCCGCGCGTGATATAGGAGAGTGGTTCTATGTCCGCTACTGTCGCGACCAAGGCGCCGCCGGCCCGGCGCCCCGCCGAGGACTTTATGAGCGGTGTATTCGAAGTCCAGCATCCGCTTATTCAATGTCACCTGACGCGCTTGCGCGATAAGTCGACTCCGCCTTCCGAGTTTCGGCAGCTCGTGAATCGGCTGGCGTCGCTCCTGGCCTATGAAGCGACGAAAGATCTTCGCGCCGAAGCGGTGACTGTCGAGACGCCGCTCGCCAAGGCCGAGGGCCGGCGGCTGGCTCAGCGAATTGGGTTGATTCCCATACTGCGGGCTGGGCTAGGAATGGTCGACCCGGTGCTGGAGTTGATTCCCGCGGCCGAGGTCTGGCATCTGGGTTTGTATCGCGATGAAGAGACGGCCAAGCCGGTGAAGTACTACGCCAAGCTACCGGCCGAGCGGCCGGTGGACGTGGCTCTTATCCTCGACCCGATGCTGGCCACGGGCGGCTCGGTAGTGGCGGCGCTCACGACGCTGCGCGACTGGGGCGTGCCTCACGTGAAACTGTTGTCGCTGATCGCGGCGGAAGAGGGCGTGAAGCTTGTCGAGTCGAAGTTTCCGGATTCGCAGATATACGTCTGCCATATCGATCCCGAGCTGAATGATAGGAAGTTTATCGTGCCGGGCCTGGGCGACGCGGGGGATCGGATATTCAATACGGTTGGTGAGTAGGTGAGTACGTGAGTAAGTGAGTAAGTATCCGAAGACTGCCCCCCATCCGCATTCGTAATGTCTTGACCTACTCACCCACTCACTTACTCACTTACTCACCAACTTCGCATGCACCGTCTTATCAGCGTTCTTGGCATTGTGGTGTTCATCGGCCTGGCATGGCTGATGAGCTCGCATAAGCGGCGTGTCAGCCCGCGGATGATCGTGGGCGGCCTTGTGCTGCAGTTTGCGTTCGCTGCGATCATTCTTCAAACGACCTACGGCAGCCGAGCTTTCGACGCAGTCGATTTCGCGTTTAACCGTCTACTAGACTGCGTCAGCGCCGGATCGGCATTTGTATTCGGCGATGGTTTTCCAGAGCACTTCTTCGCCTTTAAGGTGCTGCCCACGATTATTTTCTTCTCGGCGTTCATGTCGATTTTTTACTACTACGGCGTGATGCAGTTCATCGTCGGACTTTTTGCGCGGCTGATGCAAGCAACTCTTGGTACATCCGGGGCAGAAACGCTTTCCGCCGCGGCGAATATTTTTGTCGGCCAGACTGAAGCGCCGCTCGTGATTCGCCCGTACATCCCGACGATGACCATCTCCGAGCTGAACGCGATCATGATCGGCGGATTTGCCACGATGGCGGGCGGCGTCTTGGCCGCCTACGTCGATATGGGCATCAGCGCCAAGCACCTGCTTTCGGCCTCGGTGATGGCGGCGCCGGCTGGGCTGATGATCGCCAAGATTTTGCAGCCGGAAGTCGACGAGCCGAAGACTCTTGGTCACGTGAAGATCGATGTTAAAGATCCCAGCGCAAACGTGCTGGAGGCAATCGCGAACGGTGCGGTTGGCGGATTGCAACTGGCGCTGAACGTCGGGGCGATGCTGATTGTGTTTCTGGCGCTGATCGCGCTGGTGAATCTCATTCTTGCCTGGATCGGCGCACAATTCGGCTACGTCAGTTTTCCCATCGTCGCGCCGTCAAGTTCTGCCGCCGGATGGTACGCGCTGCCGTTACCGGAGATAGCCCCGGTCGGACATCGGACATGGTCGCTGGAGGGCGCGCTGGGCTGGCTGTTTCAG
>DATFGJ010000470.1:0-7313 GCA_035249585.1 Lacipirellulaceae bacterium | reverse complement strand
AGTTAGGCAGCAAGGTTCTGGCGGGGAAGCACTGGCAGAGCCAGTGGCACCCTACTACGCGGCGGCGGCTGACAGTCCGTCGCCATGCTCATAATCGGCGACCACCGAAAGATTCGCCGGCAGCGGTGACGCTCCTGGCTCCAACCAAATTTCGCCGAACAGCTCCGGCTGGCTTGCCTGAGCATGATGATGCCGAACCAGCTCCAGCACGGCAAGGAACATTCCCACCAGCGTCGAGCGGTGAACCGCTGCGTCGAAGAATGCGGAAAAGCCAACGCGGCCTTCCTGCCGCAGCCGCTCGTCGATGCGCCGCATGTAAACGTGAATCGGCGTCTCATCGTAGCGAATGTTTTCCGGTCCGCTGATCGCGTGCTTTTCTTTCAATACGCGGCCGAAGGCACTCACCAAATCCCACAGCTCGACGCGCTCGATCGGCTGCCGGTCGATCGACAAGGGCCGCGACGGCAAGTCGCTCGCCAGGCGCGGAAAGCGATCGCTCCACTCGCGACTGCGCTCCTCCAGCATGCTGGCCGCGTCGCGGTACTGCTTGTACTCGAGCAGCCGTCGGACCAATTCCTGCCGCGGGTCTTCGAGCTCTTCTTGAACCTCGTCCTCGCCAGGCAGCACCATGCGGGACTTCATCTCGATCAGGAGGCTTGCCATTTCAAGAAAGTCGCCCACCGAATTCACGTCGATTTGGTCCAGCACCGCGATATAGGCCAGATACTGTTCCGTCACGGCTGCCAGGGCGATTTCCGTGGCGTCCAATTCGTCCTGACGAACCAGGTACAAGAGCAGGTCCACCGGGCCGCGAAACAGCTCGAGCTCGACACGAAATTGCGGCATGTTGATCTCTCGCAAAGGCCTGCGGCGAGCTCGACTCGACTGAGCTCGCCGAAGTCAGCCGAGCGGCGCTAAGGCGCAAAGTTCCACGGAGGGTCTGCAGCGCGGGACGACTATAGCGGGGGAGCCTAATTCGAGGGAGTCGGCCCCGCGCAGGGAGCCGCTGTTCGGCTGCTAGCATTGCGGCCGCGCAAAAGAAAAGCCGGGCACCCGAGAGGGGGCCCGGCCGAATATTGCTCGATTGCATCAAAAGCGTCTGCCAAGCGGACGCCGCAATGGCGGACGCTCGAATGCGACTATGCGCTGGGTGCTTCCTGCTGCCCATCCTGCTGCTCACCATTCGCGGGGGGCGCTTCCGGAGCAGCCGGTGCGGGGCTGCCGTTCTGTGCCGGCGCCGGTGACGGTGAGGATCCTTCGTCGATGATTACCTCGCCGCCGCCGCCCATGTAGCCGCCGTTGCATCCGCCGCCGCAACCGCTATCGCAGCCGCCGCCGCAACCGCTGTCGCATCCGCAGCCACCGCCGTGGTGCCCATGATGGCGACGTCCAAACAGCCCGCGCCGGCCGTGATGGCCATTGCAGCCGCAATCACTGTGACAATCGCTGTGGCAGCCGCCACAATCATGATGTACCACCTGCTCTTCGCAGCACGAGGTCTGCACTTCGCAGCAACCCGAGTGATGCGAATGGCAACCGTGATGTCCGCCACCCCAGCCACCCCAACTGCCACCGCCGCGGCGGCCAAACAAACGGGCGTCGGCCTGCGACTCCAGGCCCATGACGACGACGCACATCGCCGCCAATCCCAACGTCAGTCGGATCATATTTCGCTTCATCGAAGTACCTCCAAGAACGAACAGTTCCACAGATCTTCCTTCCGATTTACGATCGTAGCCGCAGCTAGCATCACCTCGACGAAGGCCCGCGTCGAAGATGCCACAACTTTATCCTGCCGTCGTACACCTCCCAAAGTGCGTTCTGACCGCCTTCATTAGGCCGCTGCGGGACGCAAATATAAGAACCGAAGATGTTGGTTTCGACAAGGTACCTATTTCGTGGGGACAGCAGAATTTTTTTGGATTACAGCCTAGCGCTAGAATAGGTAATCTGCGTTGCCTATTGAGAGATTTTCGCGAGAATCGCGAGTTGGCTGACATTTTGTCGCCAAGCCTTATCGGCGCAGAAGTGCCCGCACGTGCAAGAGCCATGACGCGGTGTGGTCCCGCGCCTCGCGCCGCGAAAGATGGCAGCGCAACTAGCGCCGCGCGTTGAACTTAGCGGACCACGCCGGGCGGCTGCTCGCCAGTGCGTGGCGGCGATGGCCGAGGCGCTGCGTTCGAGGCCTGCCGATCGCCTGTTCCTCGCCGGCCGGCCGGCATTGCGATTGGCAAGGATCGGCCCGTTTCAAAATCCGTGGATGTCCAGGGTTGATTGGGACCCCGGCGATAGGCCAGTCCCGCCACCCGCCAGTCGCCATCGACTAGTGCCATCACGCAGCACATCTGTTCGTTGCTCACTACGAACGGGACGACGGCCTGATTTGCGGTGCGCATATGCACCGGGCCAATTCGAAAGGTGGCGCCCTTTTCGCCGGGCGGGCCGAAATGCTTGCCGGAGGCGACGATTTTTTCCATAGATTTAGGCGTGAGCCGGGCGATCGCTCTGTCCTTGTCGCCTTTGAGGACGGCATCCACAAAATCCGCGGCGGCCCGGCTGACGGCCTCGGTGTTTGGCGCAGGATTGGCGGACTGGGGCGCAGTGGAAGTGGACGTGTTTTCCTGCGGGCGATCGGTCGCTGAATCTTTGCCGCACCCGGCGAGCAATCCTACGGCCAGCAGCCCTAGTGTTGCCACGCTAAGTAATCGTTTCATCGCCGCTCTCCACTGCCTTGTTTTATTTGCAGGCCCAGTGCTACCGCCGCCTGCTGCTCCGGTCGGGGCGGGAGTCTGGCAAAACTCGGTTCTGCGGTCAAGACGGCGTGTTTTCAGATGGCAGTGCTTCAGTTTGCTTTCGTTTGTGCGAGGAATGAGCGAGTCACGTCCTGCCGCGGATCTTCGAAGATCTGCTGCGGCGGCCCGGATTCGGCCACGCGGCCGGCATGCATGACATGCACCGTGTGGGAAACGTTGCGGGCAAATCCCATTGCATGCGTCACGACGATCATCGTTTGGCCGGTTTTCGCGAGGTCGGCGACTACTGCGATCACCTCGGCTGCCATTCGCGGGTCCAGGGCACTTGTCGGCTCGTCGAAGAGGATTGCCTCGGGGTTCATTGCCAGCGCTCGAGCGATTGCCACGCGCTGCTGCTGGCCGCCGGAGAGTTGATCCGGCCGGGCAGAGAGTTTCTCGGCCAGGCCCACGCGATCCAGCAACTGGCGGGCCGGACCTTCCGATTCCTCGCGCGTGCGCTTCAGCACGTACAGCGGCCCGGCCAGCACGTTTTCCAGCACGCTCATGTGTGGAAACAGGTGGAACTGCTGAAACACCATGCCGACGCGGCGTCGAAGTGCGCGGAGTGTGCCCGCCATTTCGCGTCGAGCCGCGCCCGGCCGCAGCCGCACTTCGTCGACTTGCACCTCGCCTTCCTGAAAGGATTCCAGGCCATTGATGCAGCGCAGGAGCGTGCTCTTGCCCCCGCCGGAAGGGCCGATCACCGTGGCCACCTCGCCGCGGCGCACGGAGAGCGACACGCCGTCGAGCACGCGCAGCTTTCCGTGGTCTTTCACCAGGTCGCGAACTTCGATCATGCTTTTCTCGGCGGCGTTAACGACACGAGTTGTTGGCGAAGAAGCTCACGCAGAGGCGCAGGGGACGCGGAGTCGTGTTTACAGGCAAAATGCACAAGCTTTCTGGAACACTAATCGTCGCTTGTCAGCACTAATGAAAAGGGATTAGTGCTGAGTAGTGAAGATTAGTGTTCTAATCTCTGCGATCTTTGCGCCTCTGCGTGAGACCTGCGTTTGCAGTTTTTGTCATACGGTGACTTTTTTGAATTGTGTTTCCATTCGACGCGCGATGAGTGACAGTGGATAGCTCATCAACAGATACAACAGCGCTGTCATGAGGCCGAATTCCAGCATGAGTCGCGGATGGCTTTGGAACAGGAATCGGTACATGCCAGTGAGCTCGGTGACGGCGATCATCGAGCATACGGACGTGTCCTTGAAGAGGGCGATGAAGTCGTTGGTCACCGGCGGAATGACGATTCGCACGGCTTGGGGCACAATCACGCGGCGCAGCGCGGTGGGCGTGCTCATGCCGAGCGAGAGCGCGGCCTCCATCTGGCCGCGCGGAATCGCCAGGAGCCCAGCGCGGTAGTTCTCGGCCTCGTACGCCGAGTAATTGATCGCCAGCCCGAGCACGCCCGCCCAGAATTCGGGAATCGTGATCCCGGTGAACTGGGGCAAAACATAGTAGATCACGAACAGCTGCAAAAGCAGTGGCGTACCGCGCAGGAACTCGACATACACTTCGAATGGCACCCGAATCCAGACAGGTCCGTAAAGGCGCCCGATTGCCACGATCAAACCGAGCAGCATCGCCAGCGGCATCGAGGCGAAGGATAATTTCATGGTGGTCCAGGCCGCTCGCAGCAGCAGCCGCGCATAGTGCGGCAAGTTTGCCCAGCGCGAAGGTGCATCCGGCACGACGGGCGGCCAATTTTGCGCTACAGTCGCCAGCCGCTCTTGGTCGTCGTTCCATACGCCGTATTTTTCGTAGATCCGCCGCAGCGTGCCGTCCGCGATCGCTGCAGCGATTGCTTCGTTGAGACGAGCGCGCAGGCGCTCGTCGCCGGCGCGCACGAAGGCCACGTAGTAACCAGGCTCTTCTGGCGCGCCGACGCGGCGAAGGCGAGGGAAATCGGCGCCGTAATGAATGGCAATCGGCAGGTCCTGCACCGTGGCGTCGAGCTGGCCCTGCGACACCAGCCCCATCACGCTGGTGACTTCCGGAAACTTTTTCAGCTCAACGCTGTCGCCTAACCGTTTTTCCACGTATCGCTCGGCAGCCGAACCTTGCAGCACTCCCACGCGCTTGCGCGGCTCTCCGGACGCCGCCCGCAGGTCGTCCCAGGAGGTAATCGAGTCGTTGTCATTGTGGGCCAAGAGCTGCAGCTTGTAGATGTAATAGGGAACGGTCGACGACCAGAGCTGCTCGCGCTCAGCCGACCATTCGTAGCCGTTGAGCACGACGTCGATCGTACCGCGGTCGAGGATTTGCGGAAGCATCTCCCACTCCCAGTTGACGTATTCGGCGCTCACGCCCAGGCGCTCGGCCAGGTACTGGGCCAGCTCAAACTCAAAGCCGGTAAGTTGGTTATCGGGGCCCTGAAAGATATACGGCCCGCCGCCGCTAGCATCACCGCCCCAGCGCAGAGCGCCGCGCCTGGCGATGTCTTCGAGCGTGTCGGCTCGCACGCAGGGATTGAGCATTATGAGAAGCAGCACCCACATCAGCCCAAACAAGAATCTCGACATTGTTCGACCCTTAATAAGGGGGCAACGTATGGTGGCACGACGGCGGCCACAGCCGCAGCATCCTGCGCGGTCTGGGAGAGTCAGGCGATCGGTTTGTGGTTGCGTTCGCTCCATACCTTTCCTCTAGGCCCCCCGTTTGGATGCATATTGGCAGCGGCTCCAACAAAATTGATAGACAATCCTCGCCCTTCGTCTTACGTTACTGATATTCTGCAATGCCATCTCGCAGCAGTTTGCGATCTGGCAGCAGAACAAATCGGTTTCTTTGTGGTGGAGAGAACTCAAATGAATCGACACCGAACGGCAATTCTCCTTTTTGCGGCGGTTGGATTGTTCACCAGCGCAGCCACGAATGCAGCGCCAATCCTGACGATCGACTTTGAAACCGAAGATGACTTTACGACAACGCTGGCGCACGGCCAATCCATCAGCTCCTTTCCCCGGTCGAATCGAACGGCACCGTTCGTGCCTTTTTCTGCTGACACGCACCTCGAGTTCGGGCGGCTGGTCAACGTGAGCTCCACAATGATCGGCGACGACGGCCACCTGGACGCCGCGATTTTCGATTCCGATCCGGCCGATACAACGGACACCGACGACCCGAACTTGCTCGTCGGCTTGGGCAACATCTTGATGCTTCAGGCGGACGAACACCCCGACACAAGTCTCGATGCGAGCCATGGCCTGATGTTTGATGAGCCCAATGACGAGGCGACGCACACGGACCGGGGAAGCATCGTGTTCGACTTCCTGCATCCCAATGTGCATCCGATGTCAATTGATCTCATCGACATTGACCAGGGCGTCCACCTGGAATTGATCCTGACCGACAGCGCCGGCAGGCAGCGTATTTACGACGTTCCAACGGAATGGACCACCGATATTCGAGATGCCCCGAACGGATTTCAAACGCTGAGTTTCGAAACGCTCATGCCCCAGCCGGCCGAGCCGACTGCGGCCGGCGATGATGCAACAGCGAGCCAGGATCCAGGATTCAACGACTTCTCGGTCAGGCGACTCGAGGTAAGAATCCTGGGCAGTTCGCCTTCAGCCGGACTCGATAATCTTGTGTTTGCAATCCCCGAGCCGGGCGCCGGGACGCTAGCGATTGCGGGGGCCATCGCCCTGCTTTACCGCAAGCGCGTCCGCGGCAGCGCTCGCCGGCGTAATTAGCGGACGATTCGGATCAGCCCGCTTGCAGGCCGCGGTCGACGGCGTCCTGATCGCGGCTGTAAACAGCCAGAGTAGCTTCGAAGGTGTCACGCGGAATGCGCCACACCGGCTTGTCGTCGGTGTGGGTGTTGCAGTGGGCTACGAGCAGGCGATAGAGGAATTTGAACAAGTGCCGCGGCACGCGCAGCGAGCGGAACGCGTCGATGAGCCGCTGGTCGGTGATCGAGTCGTCCAAAAGCGATCGCAGCGCAGGCTGTTTGCCGCCCGCGCCGCAGCTGCGCACGCGGGCATTCGCCAGGTCGTAAAGTGCCTCGCCCGTCCATTCGAGCGACGGGATCATATTCTGCTTGTCGAGCCGGGCCCGCTGGTAAAAATCACGATCCTCGCGGTGCAGATGGTCGTGCAGTTCGCGCGGCAGCATAAGCTTGAGGCCCACGCCGGGCTGCTTCAAGAACTTGTTGTCGAGCATCGACCACACGAGGGCCCGCATGCGGTCGACCGAGCCAGTGATGAGATGCGGCTCGTCGACCCGGTCGACAAGCACCACAATCCCGCCGGCGCCCAGCGATTTCAAAACACCTTGGAATTTGGCGAGCAGCTCGTAGCGGTCGTCCGTGCGCTGGCTTTCGGGCAGCGGCTGGCCTTCGATGTCGCGCTTGGGGAATCGCATCAACAGGCGGCGCAGCGTCGCGGCGTGCGGCTTGAGCACGCGGACGTTGCGGGCCACGCGCCCGGCGGCCAATTGCCACTTCACGAACCGCGCAAGAAACGGCACCCAGCCGGCGGCGAGGATCACATACGGCCAAGGCGTAGCGAGCCA
>DATFGJ010000469.1:0-4640 GCA_035249585.1 Lacipirellulaceae bacterium | reverse complement strand
GTATACTAAATCGGTGCGTCGTACATTCTGCCGGAAACAGACAATAATCACAGCACCGAACAAGATGAACCGTCGAGGACGCCTAGTGCGCCAAGAAATCCTAAGTAGCACGGACTGCTTTAACTTGGCGTACTTGGTGGTTTAATCGAGCCTGTTAGCACGTTTAAGCATGTTGGGAGTCACTAATGCGTCTTGCCATCACTGCCATACTTTTGTGCGCGGCCGCAGCAAATGGGGACGGCGTCCGGCGTCATGTTGTAATCTTTTCCGGCAAGGCCGGCGGCTCGCAGACGACAACGACCGACGGCAACCGGATTATCGTCGAATATACGCATCGCAACAACGGCCGCGGGCCGGACCTTCACGAAGAGATCACGCTTGTTGAGGACGGTACGCAGCAATCGTATCGCGTCACCGGCAAGACGACGTTTGGCGCGCCCATCGACGAGACGTTTACGCGCAGCGGCAAGCACAGTTCATGGAAAACCATCGCGGGCCGAGGCGAAATCTCGAATGAAAAGCCTGCCGTTTACATCCCGGAATCGATTCTCTCCGATTGCTCGGCCGAATCTCTTGCGATCGTAACCCGCGCCGTCTTGCGCGGACCGTCCGGGTGCCTGGCCGCCTTGCCGGGAGGCCAGCTGTCGACCGAGAAGCTGATCGACACGACGCTCGGGTCGGGCGAGGATTCGCTCGGCGTGACGCTCTATGCACTGCACGGGCTGACGACGAACCCCGAGCTCATCTGGCTGACGAACGATGACTCCAAGCGGTTCTTCGCGTACATCGAGCCGGGCGACATGCAAATCATCGAGGCTGAGAACCAGTCGCATGCCGACGAGCTTGAGAAGTTGCAGGTCGAAGCCGAGAACGCCCTGCTCGCGGAGCTCGCCAAGCGGCTCGCACACAAGCTCCCCGAACCATTCGTGTTTCGAAACGTGCGCGTATTCGATTCGTCGTCAGGCAAACTTTCGGAGCCATCAGACGTGTATGTTGCCCGCGGCCGGATCGCAGCCATTTACCCGGCCGGCTCGCACGCGCAAGAGGCGGGCGCATCGGTGGACGGCGACGGCAAAGTGCTCATGCCGGGCCTGTTCGATATGCACGGCCACGAAGGGCCTTGGCGCGGCCTGTTGCAAATCGCCGGCGGCGTCACCACCGTACGTGACATGGGAAATGACAACCCGTTTCTGGCGAAGTTGATGGAGCGAATCGATGCAGGCGAAATCATTGGACCGCGAATCGTGCCGTGCGGATTTATTGAAGGACAAAGCCCGCATTCGGCGCGCAGCGGCAAGGTTGTCGATAGCCTTGAGGCCGCCAAGGATGCCGTCGACTGGTACGCCCAGCGCGGCTTTCACCAGATAAAAATCTATAACTCGTTCCATCCCGAGTGGGTCAAACCCGTGGCCGCCCATGCTCATGTTCGGGGGATGCGCGTGAGCGGCCACATCCCGGCGTTCATGAGGGCGGAAGAAGCGGTGGCCGCCGGGTACGATGAGATTCAGCATATCAACCAGGTGCTATTGAACTTCGTCGTCGGCCCAAATGATGATACGCGCACGCTGGCGCGGTTTACGCTCGTGGCCGACAAAGTGCACGCGCTTGATCTCGACTCGGCCGAAGTGCGGCGCTTCATTGCGCTGCTCAAGGAACGGAACATTGTCATCGACCCGACGACCGCCATCTTCGAGCCGAATTTCACGCAAATGCAGGGCGAGCCCAATCCGTGTTACCAAATGATTGAGGCCCATATGCCCGTCGCGCTGCGGCGATCATGGCTGGTGAACACGATGGACCTCAACGCCGGTAATGCGGAAACTTGGCGCGCTTCGTACGCGAAGATTTTGGAATTCATCGGGCTGGCGCATCGCGAAGGGGTGCCGCTTGTGGCCGGCACGGACGATATCGCGGGCTTCACGCTGCATCGCGAGCTGGAGCTGTACGTGAAGGCCGGCATCCCGACGGCCGACGTGCTGCGCATCGCAACGCAAAATGGCGCCAAGTACACGGGCACTTCAGGTTCGCGGGGCGCCGTCGAGCCGCAGCGCTTGGCTGACGTGATCCTCATTGACGGAAATCCGACAACCGACATCTCCGCCATCAGGCGCATCAGCCTGGTAATGAAAAACGGCGTCGTCTATTACCCGGCTGAGATTTACGAAGCGCTCGGCGTGAAGCGGTTCGTGGATCCGCCGCAAGTTATCGCTGGCGACAGCCCGTAGCTCAAGTCGCAAGACTTCTACAGATTTCCGCTGAATTCCTGCGGATTCGGCTACGTCGGCCTAGGTTCCATCACGCTCAAGTAGTGCCGGTCAAACGCGTAAACCATCGGCTCCAAAGTCGAATAAGGCCCCGGCTGGAATGCGGGCGACTCCGCCCCAAGCTGCGTCAGCTCGCACATTTCCCAGTCCTGGCGGTTGACTTCATCCCACAAGCTGGTAGCACGCGATAAGTCGACCTTCGATTGCCCTGCGACACTCTTCGACACAAAAAAGTGGCAAGCCACGTCCGTGAGCGCCCGCTCTTTGCGGCTCAGCACGTGGACCATCACGTAATCCGGGTGCGCGCTGACGAACATTGTCGGAAACACGGTATAATAGTAGACGCACGATTGCTGCTGTTCGGTCAGGTCCGGAAATCGCCGCGACACGAGCTTGCCGTTTTGGCTGATGGTTTCAAAACCGTGGTCCAATTCCATCGGCCCGCCAAGGAACGGTCCGCTGGTTAGGTCGTTAGTCGCCGACCGGTAGGGCGTCAAGCGGCTGAGCTTCGGATGAACCGTGGGGCAATGGTAGCATTCGCTGTAGTTTTGAAAAAGCATCTTCCAATTGCAGCGAACTTCGTAGTGCAGCGTTTCAACGAGCGACAACTCTTTGCGCGACCAGTTGACTAGCCGCTCAACGAGCGGACCATAGTCTTTGGCGAAATTCGCTCCCTCCGCTTGCAGGTTGAGCATTACAAACCCGTTCCACACCGACGCTGCAACACGAACGAGCGGAAAGTCGTTGCGGGCGAACTCCGCCTGATCAGCCATGTTCGGAGCCCCGATCAAGCGACCTTTGGCGTCGTAAGTCCACGCGTGATAAGGGCAGGTGAGTGACTCGTTCTTCATTTCGCCCTGCGGCTGGCTGCACAGCCGAGCGCCCCGGTGACGGCACACGTTGTGGAAAGCATAAATTTCGTCGGTCGCCGGCCGGCTAACCACAATGCTGTACGAACCGATTTGGACGACGTTGTACGACGGAGCAGCCTGGAACTCCGACACGTGGCCGACGCAGATCCAACTGCGGGAGAAGATGCGCTCCGTCTCCCGATCGAAGATTTCGGCCGAGACGAAGTATTCACGCGGAAGATTGGTTCGCAACATTGGCCTAATAATCACAGGTTAGTGACTATGCCCCAATACAAGCTGAAAGGCCATGTTCCGGTTGCTCGGCTGTGTGAATTACGACACTGTAAACTATAATCGATTTGTCGAACTAAGAGCACTTACAAAATGAAACCGCCAAGGTGGCCAAGGGTGCCAAGAAATCCTAACGGCCCTTTGTCTTTACTTGACGATCTTGGCTTCGGCGCGAGCTCAGCCGAGCGGTGTTCTTGGCGTTTTTCTTCATACTGTTACACGCTTTAAGTCGTACCACGAATTGATCCGCTTAAGGTAGGTGGCGGCGGATGGGTCGCAAACCAAACAAAAAACCGCATCGTAAGCCGCCTACGATCAATCAGCGCCTCAAAGCGCAGATGAAGAGGGCAGCCGCATCGCAGGCCGGCGGCGGCCCTGCCTTGCCCCGGCACAAGCCCGATGTGCGCATCGACAAGGCGCAAAACCTGTGGGAGCAGCGGCGCTTCGACGAGGCCATCTGGTATTACGAGCGGGCGCTGGCGCGCGATCCGCAAAACCCGGTGCTGCTCGTGGACGTAGCTCGCGCCTACGCGCTGCGATATCGTTATGCCGATTCGGAGAAGCTGGTTGACTTGGCTCAATCGCTGCATCCCGATGATGCGCATCTGCAGCAGATGCTGGGCCGCTCATTTGTGCGGATTCAACAATTCGATCGGGCGATTGCCTGCTATCAGCGGTCACTCGAGCTCGCGCCAAATTCGCCGGAACGGCCGCAAACGCTGCTGGAGCTGGCCAAAATGCACGAGCGGCTGCACCAGCTGGAGGCCGCTCGCCAATGCGTGGCGGAAGCGCTCGCGCTTGCGCCCGGATTCGAAAAAGCAAAGTACGCGCTGGCCAACATCGAGCGCCGCTCGGGTGACAAGACTGCGGCCGAGGCGCACTGGCGGCAGTTGATTGACGCGGGCCGGGCACCGCCGGGTGTGGTCGCGGACTCCTGGTACCAGCTGGCGTCGCTTTATGATGGCGATGGCCGGTACGATGAAGCATTCGAGGCGCTGGTGCGGGCGAAGCAAATTTTCAGCCGCGCCGCCGCACCGTATGTTGAAGATGCTCAGACGATAGCACAAAACGCTGCCCGCACATTCAATACCATCACCGAGGAGCATTGTGAGCGATGGAACGCCGCGGAGGCCGAACTGCCGCCGTTCGTCGGCGGCCTCGCACTACTGACCAGCCATCCGCGAAGCGGCACGACATTGCTGGAGCAAGTGCTCGATAGCCACTCGCAGCTGAT